>NZ_SMMC01000025.1 GCF_009711445.1 Curvivirga aplysinae
CTATAATAATTCATATATCCCTGCCTATCCAGAAAATTAGGGAAATATTTTCGTCAAACAGGCGTATAATGAAGCTAACAAAAGGAATAAAAAATGTCAGATATCTATAATGACGCCCTCAAAGAGAGCGGATGGATTTTGGAAGACGATGGCAATGCCATCAACAAGACTTTCAAATTTAAGAATTTCAGCGAAGCATTTGGTTTTATGACCCGTGTGGCAATCCGCGCGGAAAAAATCAATCACCATCCAGAATGGTTCAATGTTTATAACCGGGTGGAAGTTCGTTTAACGACCCATGATACGGGCGGCTTGAGCGAGCTAGACCAAAAGCTTGCAAAATATATGGATCTGATCAGCAGTTAAAAACAGAAACGGATAGGCAGAGATGGCAAAACCAAATGGCACATATGAATCAAAACAACCGGATGCATCCGGTCTGATCGCTTATAGCGCGGAAGAAGATGCCGTCTGGCATGATTTATATAAACGTCAGGTGGATTTATTGCCAAACCGCGTTTCCCATGAATTCCTCGACGGGTTGGACAAGCTTGGCCTGACACAGGATAAAGTCCCCCAATTACGTGATGTGAATGCCCGTTTGGCGGAATGCAGTGGGTTTGGGGTTGAGGCGGTGCCAGCCCTGATCACCCCAACAACCTTTTTCACGCTTCTTGCCAATCGCAAATTCCCCATCGCCACCTTTATCCGCCGTCGCGAAGATTTCGACTATTTGGAAGAACCGGATATCTTTCATGAAATATTTGGGCATTGCCCGCTTCTAACCCATCCGGTTTATGCAGATTTCCTGGAGAAATTCGGCAAGATCGCACTATCCTTTGACAAAAGCTATGTCTGGCGGATGCAGAAACTTTTCTGGTTCACGGTGGAATTTGGCCTGATCAAAACCCATGAAGGCCCCCGTGTTTATGGGGCGGGTATCGCCTCCTCCCCAGGTGAAACTGTCTATGCAGTGGAAAGCCGAGAGCCAGAAAGACGTGACTTTGATCTATTATCCATTTTCCGCACCCCTTACCGAATTGATATCTTTCAACCCATCTATTATTGCATCGAAGATTTTGACCAACTGCTTGCCGTGTTGGATCAGGATTTACAGGCCATCATGGATGAAGCAAAACGCCTTGGCGCCTTTAAGCCAACCTTTCCACCTGTTGAAAAACATGCGGCTGAATAAGCCGTTCCATTTGTTGACCTCACAACAATTTTAAAAAAATGCTGCAATGCAACATTAATTGTTGTCTTGGAATAAAATCCATGTTTTCATCTTGAAAGAAACCTTGTTTTCCCTGATCTTCAGGGCGGTGTTAAAGGGGTAGAAAGATGGATAGTTCCTTTTATATCAATGACGGTTCCGGCGACCCAACCATGGACTTTGCCAAATCACCCGCCTCCCTCATGGTGATGGCCGCCACCAAATATACCCGCAAGGTTTCCCAACGCCTTCAAAAAGATTTCGGCATCGGTGCTATGGATTGGCGCATGTTGGTGATGTTGACCCAAGAACCGGATATCCCCGTGGCCCGTGCCACCGAAATGTTAGGTATCGACAAGGCCGCGGTCAGTCGCGCCCTCACCCGTATGCATAAAGACGGCCTAGTAGATTTCAAGGCGCCGCAAAACGACCCGCGCCGCAAAACATGGACCCTGACCAAAAAGGGCAAAGACCTCCATGCAGATATGCTCGACACGGCGCTAGAAATGCAAGATGCCTTGCTTGCTAGCGCAAGTTACCTCGACATCAAAACCCTCAATAAAATTCTGCACCAAATGCTAGAAAATATTGAGGAGATGTAGAAAGAAATTTACTTTCCCCCTATATCTTGGCATTTTAAGAGCGATTAGGGGATATCATGCAAAACTTTTCAGAAAATCAAATAAAAATTCTACTTCTTGAAAAGCTATTTCAGAATGGTTTTTTGGAACACAGTGCTACAATTATAAG
>NZ_SMMC01000043.1 GCF_009711445.1 Curvivirga aplysinae
ATTTATATTGTTGTGAGTGTATGTGTTTTTTGGATTTATCTTCCATTCCTTTTGCTAGGGGGGGCAATCTTTTTCAGTCGCATAGGAAGTACTTTGTTATACAAAGAACCGCGTCGTGATTTCTAGAGAATGAGTTTGCTATCATTCTAGTTCATCTATCAGGAGTATAAACTTGTTTGTCGCAAGACATATTAGCGCAAGTTCCGAAGAAACGTTGAAATTCAACCATACTCCTGAGTCAGTTAGGTTATTTGAATTTCCCAAATTTTTTAGAATTAGGCAAAATATCGGTTGAATCTTTGAATCCTGCCTAATTCTTAATTGTATTTAGGGTCTTACCCTAATTTATTGTTTGACGTCCTTCAGGAAGCCTTCGATATCATGTCGGATACCTTCGGATAAGGAGAGAAGTTCCGTGGTGGCTTCAAGCATCGTATCCATGGATTCCTTACTAGTTTCTGTCATTTGGCTTACATTCCCGATTTTGTTACGAATATCTTCGGTGCCAGATGCAGCTTGGTTGGAACTATATTTTATAGCATTAAAGGTGTTGATACAGTTCTCGATCAGAAACTTGATTTCTTAGATTCCGTTTGGGAAAGGATAGATGAGCTAGAAAATAATATTAAATCCCATTGTTCTTAAATTATTTCAGAATCAAGCGGATCATAGGCGGGGAGGCTATTTCCAATTTGTCTTTTTGATCATAGTTAAGAATATATTGCTTCATTCCTTCTGTATGGGTTAACAGCTCGCCTTTATTGATTTTTTTAGCGGTATAATTGAAGGCATCTTCATAGCCAGTGTTTAATAAATCTTCTAATATTGTCAGGGCCTTATCTTTGCTAAGACTTGGAAGTGAGTAATTATATTCGAGATTAAAAATCGTATCGACTATTTTCAAACCTGCTGATTGATCACCTAATTCCAGCGCGCGATTATACCATAAGACAGTTGGATATAGATCATTTCTATGATCTGCGAAATGTTCTGCAATCTCGATTGCAACATTGGGATTTGTAGTTTTTTTTAAGGTATCGGTATCTGTAAAGGCTTTCTCTAACAGAGGGCTTATAGGTGTGTGGGAAATCAAATGAGCATCCCGCTCTTGAAAGTAATCTCTGCTGAAGCCTTCTTTTACAAAGTGAGGAGAATAGAGTAAATATTCTTTATAAAGCTGATAAGCTTTGTCAGTATCCTGTTTCACGCCGATCCCATTTTCAACAAAATAAGCATATCGAAAGGCCAAATCGTCTCGATAGCTGACATTCAAATATTTCTTTAGTAAATCGGCGGCTGCCTTTTGATTTTTAGGGAGGCAAATCCCTTTTTCGAGGAAATATGATTTCCAGAAAATGGCACCAAATGCAGATGAATAAAAAAGCGGCTCCGGATAAATATATTTATCAATATTTTCTAGAGCCGTTTTACAATCGTTATTGCGTAAGGCGGGCTGAATCCTGTTTTGGACCGAAAGGGACATCATATGATTTTCGGAAAGGGTGAAGTCTATTAATCCTTCTTGTGCATAGCTAGAAGGTGTGAACATTGCCATGCTGGCAAAGATCAAACTCGCTTTAGAAATTAAACCCAAATATGCTCTCATAATTCATGCTCCCGCTTTAGCTAGGAGAGTTATGGGAGGAATAGGATTTATTTTTCTTAATACTCATTAATATCCGGTTGTCCTTTTTTGTTAGTTGATGGTTTTTACATCCTTCAGGAAGCCTTCGATATCATGTCGGATACCTTCGGATAAGGAGAGAAGTTCCGTGGTGGCTTCAAGCATCGTATCCATGGATTCTTTACTGGTATCTGTCATCTGGTTTACATCCCCGATCTTGTTGCGAAGATCTTCGGTGCCTGATGCAGCTTCTTGGGTGTTGCGGGCAATTTCTTGTGTGGTTGCCCCTTGTTCCTCAACGGCGGCCGCAACGGCTGTGCCGATTTCAGACAGGTTGGAAATAATATCATTGATCTGATTAATGGCGACCACGGTATCTTGTGTGTCGGTTCTGATCTTGTTGATATGATCTGAAACTTCATCTGTGGCTTTTGCGGTTTGAGAGGCAAGTGACTTCACTTCATTTGCCACAACAGAGAAACCTTTACCGGCTTCCCCCGCACGGGCCGCCTCAATGGTGGCGTTGAGGGCCAATAGATTTGTTTGTTCGGAAATATCATTAATCATGGTGATGACTTCACCAATTTTATGAGTAGATTCATTTAAACTATTTACCAGTTCCAGACCTTTTTGGGTTTCTTCTGCCGCATGGTCTGAAATGCTGCTGGAATGGGCAACCTGTCCGCTGATTTCCTGAATGGTATTTACCAGTTCCTCGGTGGCTGCCGCCACACTGCCGACATTTTGTGAGGCACTATCCGTCACCAATGTCACATCACCTGCTAAATTGCTGGTATTTTCAACGGTGCCTTGCATATTTTCAGCCGTGCCACGCATATGGTCCGACGCCCCCTGCACAGCGGTGAGGGATTTGTTGATATTCTCTTCAAATCTTTGGACTAGGTTATGTAACTGTTCCGCTTTTCGTAGATTGGTTTCCTGTTCCAAAATACGTTCTTCGGCATTTTGTTCACTTTTAATAATGCGTTCTTTAAAATCGGATAGGATTTCAGCAATTTTACCGAAGGCGGTTTGTGGATCAAGATCGGGCACCGTCGCGTTTTTTGCGTCTTTTGCCAATTCCTGCATGGATTCCACAAGTTTCAGCATTGGACCTGCAATATTGCGGCCCAAGAACAAGCCGGTCACCGTGGCAAAGACCACCATACCCAGCATCAGATAGAGCATGAATTGACCAAGTTTAATGGCGGATGCCACGGCCTCATCTTCATGAAGTTCCGCAACAACGGCCCAAGTCACGCCTTCGATCGTAATCGGGGTGAAGGCAGATAAATAGTCGACCCCATCGTCACCTGTATAATGTAAAACCCCACTTTCGCCTGCTAAAGCATCTGCGACCGCTTGGTTTTCTTTGCTCTCAATCGCAATCATATATTCGTCAGAGAAACGGGAATTACTGCGCATCTTCATATCTGGCCCCACCAGATAAGCTTCGCCTGTTTCCCCCATGCCTTCCGATTGGTTCATCACCTGATTGATGACTGTTTCAGGTAATTGAAAAGCAACAGCCCCGACAAACCGTCCTTTTTTGGATAGGATTGGCGCCGCAATAAAGCTTGTTGGTTTGTCATCCAATGCCGAGTAAGCAGTGAAATCTGAAAAAGCAATCTGAGATGGATCGTTAATCTTCAAGGCTTGTTTAAAGACCTGTCCTAGCCCTGAATTCTTAAAGGGGCCACTCATAAGATTGGTTGCGAAATCGATGTTTTTGTTGACGCTATAAACAACATTTCCTTCTTTATCCATCAGATAAAGTTCGTTCAGGCCCTTCTCTTGCGCGAAACGTTTATAGAAAAGATGGTGTTTCTTATGGGCTTTCCGATAGGAACTTTTAAAACCTTTAGGGTCAATAAACTCAGCTCTTGCATCTGGACTATTTGGATTATTGGTGATGAAGACATCTTGGAAAACTTCGGTTTTTTCCCCTTTGGTCATCAACCAACCTGTTTCAAATTCTCCAAAGGAGGTATTGGTGGAAGGTGTCGCCGCTAAAAGTAAAATATCTTCCTTTAATCTGGTCATTAACAGATCAATGGTTTCAGCTTTTGAAAATACCTGTGCGGATAGTTTTTCTTCTGCTTGTTTTGATAAAGCATCACTGGCTAGAAAATATCCAGCAGAACCGATCACGATGGCGGTTAACAAAGACAAAAAGATCGTTGTCGCAGGTATTAACTTATTTAACGAAATTCTAA
>NZ_SMMC01000018.1 GCF_009711445.1 Curvivirga aplysinae
ATAGTTTATGAGAGGCAAAAGTTTTTGATAAGTTTTTGTAGTTTAAACTAGAATCTGTTTACTTGAATAAGGCTGTAAACTATTATTTCACCACATGGGGTGGGCGTCGCGGCGTTAGAACGATTTAATTGAGTTAAATTAGATTATGGATTGGTGGACAATATACAGAATTTTAACTTTGGATTTACCTTTTTTAGGCTTCGCCATAGGGCTTTCAATTACATATTTGAAGCATGAGAGTATAGAGAAAACCCAGAAAAAAAGAACATTGAGTGTTGATGAGTTAAAGCAAAAGAAAATTATAGATCGGCGAATGGTTTTTATCATGGTTGCATTTTTTCTTTTTCATGTTTTCCATGTTTTATCGGACGATAAAGTGAAGGCATGGTTAAGCTGAATGGTGTTCTTCTCTGTCCTTTGATTATCATGCGACTAACTACTACGTGAGTTGTTCTATTGTGATTATGGATCAGATAACTATGTTTAATCTTATATTTCTCATGATTCCCGCTCTTTGCTTCTTTCCTATGGTGATGACTAGTCTTTATCGATTAAGAGAATTTAAAAAGATTGATAAGAAGCGTGATCCAACTCAAGAAGAGTTTGAAGAGTTGCTGCGTCTAAAAAAGGGGATACATAGGTTAGAAATTTCCGGTGTTATCTGGTCGATTATCTACTTTGGTTTCGGTGATGTCATTGAGGCATATTTTAACGCTATGGGGTGGAAGTAACTCTTTTTGGCAAAATCTTCTCACCAAGAAAATAACAGCAATTCATCAGAACGTAGCTGATCTCAATACGGACCACTTTTGAGGATGAGTGATTATCTAATCAGTGTTAAGTTATTGAAAAGATTGGCGCACCCAAGAGGATTCGAACCTCTGGCCTCTGCCTTCGGAGGGCAGCGCTCTATCCAGCTGAGCTATGGGTGCGTCTTGGGTTTTGAAAATCTGTTTTTCAAAACAATATAGCGACTATAGATGAGTCGCTGCGGGTTATATAGAGGAATTTGGCATTGGGAAAGTGATTTTTTCACTCTCCCATATGGATGTAAGATTTCTTTTATGCTTTCCCTAAAAGACAAAAGATTGATTTGCGATTCCAGATCAATAACACCATGCCGGAAATCCAGACACCGCAAGCCATGATAAAGAGTGTGCCGCCGTCCCCTTGAACTTCAACGCCTAATGGGGTGAAGAGATGGAAGAAAATTGCACCTGTCATAATGCCGCTTGCCATAGCGCCACCAATGGCGCTGCCTAAGTTACATTTGCGGATCAAGGCGCCCAGCAAAATCAAAGAAGCAATCAATTCCGCGCCACCGATAACATAGGCGTTAAAGATGCCGGGTGGTAGGAACAGGCCTTCCAGACCAAAGCTATCTGCGGCCCATTTATCCAAGATACCAAAGATATGGTCCGTTTCAGGGGAGCCTGTAAATTTAAAGAAAAGAGACTGAATAAATACAAAGGCAATGTAGATTGATAACACGCCTGTAATGATCCGCTTTTTATCCATGACGATAAACTTCTTTCATTTGGATTATTTTTTTAATTTCTACTCAAGAAATAGAGGGTTTT
>NZ_SMMC01000005.1 GCF_009711445.1 Curvivirga aplysinae
ATCTGCCACGATATCATCGTGAATAAGCATAAAGCCGAATTGCTAGTGGGAGATTCTGCTGCTGGTGGTGCAAGTTTTACAATCAACTTTAATATGAATAATTAAAACATACGGAACCAGACAAAAAAGACTTCCCCTTTTATTATATTAGGGGAAGTCTTCGAGTCAGGGAATAGGAGTAAGTTAATTCTGCGGATCAATCGGCATGCTGATAACGAAGGTGGTTCCACTACCATTTTGTGTTTCAAAATTTAACTCACCACCATGTTTATTGACGATAATGTCGTGGCAGAT
>NZ_SMMC01000009.1 GCF_009711445.1 Curvivirga aplysinae
GAAGCATAAAATAGATGCACTATGATTAGGAAAGATAATTGTTATGTCGGCTCTGCAACAAAAACAGATAGAAGAAGCTGAATTTTCAAATTATGAAGCATTGGTTGGGCATCTGGATGATCCTGAGCAAGACCATGTGAAAACAGCTATTTCCTTTCTACAAGCTGCTAATGATGAATTAGGACAAGATGGACTGGCATCGGTTTCATCTTTTGGTGCTGAGTCCGCAGTGTTGTTACATTTAATCAGCCGAGTGGATAAGAGTTTTCCAATTTTCTTTTTGGATACAGGTAAACATTTCAAAGAAACAATTGATTATGTTGATATGCTTTCTAAGCGTTTGCGCCTAACCAATGTGCAATTTGTGTCCCCCAATGTGAAGGAAGTGGCGGAATTGGATCCTGATGGTTCTTTATGGGAAAGTGACCCTGATCAATGTTGTGCGATACGTAAAGTAAACCCGCTTTCAGACACATTGAATGGGTATAAAGGATGGATTACGGGACGTAAGAAATTTCACGGCGGCGGCCGTAAGGAGTTACCCCGTGTAGAGTGGGAAGAAGGTAAGATTAAGCTTAACCCAATTGTTGATTGGACGGCGGATCAAATTCAAGATCACTTTACCAATTTTGGTCTTCCGCAACATAGCTTGGTTGATCAAGGATATAAATCTATTGGGTGTGAGGTTTGTACTGTAAAGGTCGCTGACGGCGAAGATGTGCGTGCAGGCCGTTGGAAAGGGAAATCCAAGTTTGAATGTGGTATTCATCGTGCAGAG
>NZ_SMMC01000065.1:2500-6046 GCF_009711445.1 Curvivirga aplysinae
TTCTTATAAGTTTAGATGATTTATTGTCTAAACGGCCATATGGCTTGCCAGCCGTATGGTTTATCAACAGTTCAGTGTTGTATATTGAGATTAATGTCTCTGTATGTGACGATTGAGTGTTTTGAAGTATGAGAAGGGCATTTGGTGGATGCCTTGGCGCATGGAAGCGATGAAGGACGTGTTAGGCTGCGAAAAGCCCGGTGGAGTTGCCAAAAAACTTTGATACCGGGATGTCCGAATGGGAAAACCCACCTCTTTGAGGTACCGGCATCTGAATATATAGGATGTTGGGGCGAACCCGGGGAACTGAAACATCTAAGTACCCGGAGGAAAGGAAATCAACCGAGACTCCCTGAGTAGTGGCGAGCGAAAGGGGACCAGGCCAGTGGCCTGTCATTAACAACTGGAACACTCTGGAAAGTGTGGCCATAGTGGGTGATAGCCCCGTACAGGTACAGTTGATGACAGGTCCTTGAGTAGGGCGGAACACGTGAAATTTTGCCTGAATATGGGGAGACCATTCTCCAAGCCTAAGTATTACCATGCGACCGATAGTGCACAAGTACCGTGAGGGAAAGGTGAAAAGTACCCCTATAAGGGGAGTGAAAGAGACCCTGAAACCGGATGCCTACAAACAGTCGGAGGGACATGAGTCCTGACGGCGTACCTTTTGTATAATGGGTCAACGACTTAATCTAGCGAGCGAGCTTAAGCCGATAGGTGTAGGCGCAGCGAAAGCGAGTGTTAATAGCGCGTATAGTTCGTTGGATTAGACCCGAAACCGAGTGATCTAGCCATGGGCAGGTTGAAGATGCAGTAACATGCATTGGAGGACCGAACCAGATAATGTTGAAAAATTACTGGATGACCTGTGGCTAGGGGTGAAAGGCCAATCAAACTCGGAAATAGCTGGTTCTCCGCGAAATCTATTTAGGTAGAGCGTCGAGTGAATACCCACGGGGGTAGAGCACTGGATGGGCTAGGGGGGCGCGAGCCTTACCAAACCTAACCAAACTCCGAATACCGTGAAGTACTACTCGGCAGACAGACTATGGGTGCTAAGGTCCATAGTCGAGAGGGAAACAGCCCTGACCACCAGCTAAGGTCCCTAAATCGTGGCTAAGTGGGAAAGGATGTGAGAAGGCCAAGACAACCAGGACGTTGGCTTAGAAGCAGCCATCGTTTAAAGAAAGCGTAATAGCTCACTGGTCTAGTTAAGCCGTCTTGCGCCGAAGATGTACCGGGGCTAAAGCCACGTACCGAAGCTGTGGACTTACATTTATGTAAGTGGTAGCGGAGCGTTCCGTAAGCCGCTGAAGCGGGCACCGTGAGGGTCCGTGGAGGTATCGGAAGTGCGAATGTTGACATGAGTAGCGATAAAGAGTGTGAGAAACACTCTCGCCGAAATCCCAAGGGTTCCTGCGCAAGGCTAATCCGCGCAGGGTGAGCCGGCCCCTAAGCCGAGAGCGAGAGCTGTAGGCGATGGGAACCAGGTTAATATTCCTGGGCCTGTGGATGAGTGACGGATGGCGTAAGTTGTATTTGCTTATCGGATTGTGAATGCAGCGAAGCTGTTCCAGGAAATAGCCTCCACATGTAGACCGTACCCTAAACCGACACAGGTGGGATGGTAGAGCATACCAAGGCGCTTGAGAGAACTGCGTTGAAGGAACTCGGCAAAATACTCCCGTAAGTTCGCGAGAAGGGAGACCTGTACTTGGGCAACCAGGTATGGGTGGCACAGAAATGGGGGTGGCGACTGTTTACTAAAAACATAGGGCTCTGCGAAGTCGAAAGACGACGTATAGGGTCTGACGCCTGCCCGGTGCCGGAAGGTTAAAAGGAGTAGTGAGAGCTGCGAATTGAAGCCCCGGTAAACGGCGGCCGTAACTATAACGGTCCTAAGGTAGCGAAATTCCTTGTCGGGTAAGTTCCGACCTGCACGAATGGCGTAACGACTGCCCCACTGTCTCCAACGCAGACTCAGCGAAATTGAATTCCCCGTGAAGATGCGGGGTTCCCGCGGTTAGACGGAAAGACCCCGTGCACCTTTACTACAGCTTCGCAGTGGCATCAGGATCTATATGTGTAGGATAGGCGGGAGGCTTTGAAGCGGGTACGCCAGTATTCGTGGAGCCAACCTTGAAATACCGCCCTTGTATATTTTGATGTCTAACCGCGGTCCGTTATCCGGATCCGGGACCCTGCGTGGTGGGTAGTTTGACTGGGGCGGTCGCCTCCCAAAGAGTAACGGAGGCGCGCGATGGTGAGCTCAAGACGGTCGGAAATCGTCTGATGAGTGCAATGGCAAAAGCTCGCCTGACTGTGACACCGACAGGTGGAACAGAGACGAAAGTCGGTCATAGTGATCCGGTGGTCCCGCATGGAAGGGCCATCGCTCAACGGATAAAAGGTACGCCGGGGATAACAGGCTGATACCCCCCAAGAGTCCACATCGACGGGGGTGTTTGGCACCTCGATGTCGGCTCATCACATCCTGGGGCTGGAGCAGGTCCCAAGGGTATGGCTGTTCGCCATTTAAAGTGGTACGTGAGCTGGGTTTAGAACGTCGTGAGACAGTTCGGTCCCTATCTGCCGTGGGTGTACGAGACTTGAGAGGAGCTGTCCCTAGTACGAGAGGACCGGGATGGACATACCTCTGGTGGACCTGTTGTTACGCCAGTAGCACAGCAGGGTAGCTATGTATGGACGGGATAACCGCTGAAGGCATCTAAGCGGGAAGCCCCCCTCAAAACTAGGTCTCGCTGAGAACCGTGGAAGACTACCACGTTGATAGGCTGGGTGTGGAAGCGTAGTAATACGTGTAGCTTACCAGTACTAATTGTTCGATAGGCTTCAATCCTTAATCGTCGCTTACAGTGACATTAATCTTATCCTAATGACTTATACGAAGTTAGGACAGAATATTGAAGTATACATTCGCTGAACGAAATATAGATAACTTGATCTTTGTGGTTAACGCCACTTCAGATCAGGAACTCGTATCAAGCAAATACAACTTATAATCTTATTAAGTAGCACTTAGTGCTCTTCATTAACTTTATCTGTATCCGTACAGATACCTTGTCTATCGATGGCTTGGTGGTTATGGCGGGGGAAGATCCACCCGATCCCATCCCGAACTCGGCAGTGAAAGCCCCCAGCGCCAATGGTACTTCGTCTTAAGACGCGGGAGAGTAGGTCGCTGCCAAGCCTTCCATAGACAAGATCACAATGATCAAATTACATAAACCCATTCAGTTAACGCTGAATGGGTTTAATCTTTAAAGATTATCGCGGGCCCTTCCCGAAGCAGCGTCAGCTGCGTGGGAAATCATATCTCACCCCGCGGTAATAAAAAAATATTACCGCGGGGTGGAGCAGCCCGGTAGCTCGTCAGGCTCATAACCTGAAGGTCGTCAGTTCAAATCTGGCCCCCGCAACCAATATGTGAAAAGGTCGTCCTAGAGGGCGGCCTTTTTGCGTTTTAGTTTACTGAGATCAAAATTTGAACTGACGAATAAAGGCAGGGCAAACGTAGGTGAT
>NZ_SMMC01000216.1 GCF_009711445.1 Curvivirga aplysinae
TGGCATATATGTAACCAATTTGGGAATGAAATATTCTACGTCTTAAAATGACTAAAATAAGGCAATATGACAGAAATTATCAAAAAGCCTTGAAGCCTTTGTCCGAAACAGGTTATAGAATTATGTATAGACGCATTTTTCCGATTCGCATATAGTTCAAGAAGATTCGGCAAGTGTTAAGAAAATTTTATAAATATTCCTGAATAGGCAATGGGTTGTCATGTATCGATTACTTGGTTTTACTTTAGTTTTATTTGCGACTTTGATTTTTGGCGCAACAAAGAACACCGCCCAAGCCAAATATGCCTCTATTATTTTGGATGCTGAAACAGGTGAAGTATTTCATTCTGTGAATGCGGATACGCGCAATCATCCTGCATCACTCACTAAAATCATGACTCTTTACATGTTGTTTGATGCGGTGGAAAAAGGCGACTTAAAACTTACCAGTAAACTAAAAGTTTCTCGTAAAGCCTCCCAACAGCGTCCATCCAAACTTGGTTTGCGCAAAGGGACTACGATTTCAGTGGAAGACGCCATTCTTGCGCTTGTAACAAAATCAGCAAATGATGTTGCTGTTGTTGTTGCTGAAGGGCTTGGTGGTACAGAAGCAAAATTTGCAAAATCCATGACACAAAAAGCCCATTCTATGGGGATGAAGAATACATTCTTTAAGAACGCATCTGGCTTACATAAGCGTGGTCAATTATCTTCCGCACGCGATATGGCAACACTGGGTTTACGCATTCGTTCCGATTTTCCACAATTCTACCATTACTTTAGCACTTGGAAATATAAATATATGAACCGTACCTATTACAACCATAATAAGTTGCTTCGTTATTATGAAGGCACAGATGGTATTAAGACAGGTTTTACCAATGCAAGTGGGTTTAACCTTGTCGCTTCTGTTGAACGCCATGGGCGTCGTTTGCTTGGTGTTGTATTTGGAGGTCGCACCTCAAAATCCCGTAATGCCCATATGCAAAAGCTTTTAAATAAGAGCTATCATAAAATTTTAATCGCCTCTTTACGTCCACCTATGAAGCCAGAGATAAAAATGGCTGACAATGGAAAAGTGATTATTCTAGAACGTGAAACACAGATCGCTTTGGCAGACGACGTTAACGGTGAATATTTAAAATCCAAGCCCCAAAAAGAAGCGGAAACAGCCCAACTTGTTACCTCAGAAACTTTGGCTAAAGAACTAGATCAATCGGTGAAAGTCGCTGCAACAATCCCGCAAACTCCTGCATCTTCAAAGAAAACAGAACCCGTTCTTGAATCAGAAACAATATGGGCAGTCCAAGTAGGCGCATTCAGAGAGAAACGACGCGCACATCAAGCGGCAGGTTTAGCAGCAGTGCATGTCCGCTATGTCAGCAAGGACGCTAATATTCAGGTTTCAGAAATTAAAGATCTAAAAAATCGACTATACAGAGCCCGTTTAACAGGCTTAAGTGAAGTTGAGGCAAGAGAAAGCTGTCATGTTTTAACAGAAACATCACTGAGTTGTGTAATAATCCCGCCAGTTCAACCTGATCAAATTGCTATCGTAAATTAAGATAGAACCCAAAAAATTATTTAAAAATGGTAATCCCTGCCTTCTTATAAGAGCAGGGTTTTCTTTATACATAACGAATTTAAACTTACCCGCCTTAAGATTTAGGTAAATTAACAATAAAACTATTGCCTCGTTTTCCATCGACTTCTAAGGCGCTTGCCCCAGACTGACAGATAATATCTCCACCCATGACTTGGGCGTATTCACGACTAAGCGTTAATCCAATTCCTAAACCATCCACAAGGCCACGGTGGCGATCTAATCGCGCCAACGGTTCAAATATCTCCTGACCGTCCACCGGCGTCAATGGGTCCCCCTGATCAGCAACCACAATTTTTATGCCACCTGTCGTTGTCGAGGAAAGTTGAAGCAAAATTGTCTGATTGGCCCCACCATAATGAATAGCATTTGTAAGTAAGCTTGTTATAATTTGCTCAAGAACAGCCGTATCACAATTCAATGTATAATCATCAGGAATATCGAGCTTCTCTAACAAGCTAATATTTTTCTTTTCAATCAAAGATCCGAGTTTTTGCAAAGTCTCTTTGATCACTGATTTCACTTCGATATGTTGTGTATCCAGTTTTAGCTCGCCGGCTTCAATGCGGGCTAAGTCTGTCATCTGATCAACTAGTCGAGCTAAATGACGGCCGGCCCGTGTGATCGTTTCCAACTGCTGATAACGTTGCTCAGATGATACTACATCCACCTGAGCCTGCATAAGTTGACTAAAACCAACAATAGCGTTAATCGGCGTACGTAACTCATGACCTAGTTTAGAAATAAATTCAGTCTTTGCATAATTGGCAACATCAGATTCCATCTTGGCTTCTTGGATCAATTGTTCGGCGCGTCGTCGTTCCATAACACGTCCTAACTGAATACCAATATCCCTCGCGACCTCGAACAATTCGGAATCTTGTTCAATCTCGACCGCCGAGAAAAACTCCATCACTGCCACAACTTCACGCCCAACTAAAATTGGAATTGCGAAAGACCACCCCAATCCTGAACGCTTAGCAATATTCATACGACTATTGTTACTTACCTCTTCCTCCATCCGCAGAAGTTGAGGTCGACCACTTCGTAATACGTTACCTACAAGTCCCTCTCCCATATGTATATCAAATCCAGCCGAATATTCTGCTAAATCGCCATATGCCTCTAAGTCTTCTAAATAAACATTTTCTGACAAACGCATTATATCACGATGCTCACCTTTCAGCGTGAAGACCATTCCAACAGGCCAACGGAAGTGTTTTTGAATGGCATTCAGGCCAACTTTCCACGCCTCATCAATGGAGTTGGTTTCATTGGATGCCACAATAATGCGCTGTAAGAGTTGCATGAAAGCACCTTGCTTCTTCAAGGCGTCAGTCGTTTTTCTGTGACTATCAGCTTCTAACATTAAATCATGCGCAGTTCTGGATAGCTCCGTCGTACGTTCCGCAACACGATTTTCCAAATTCTCATTCACATCTTTAAGTTCTTGTTCAGCTAAATCATTTTTATAGCTTCGCTCTTTCAACTCAAACACCATTTGATTCAAACCACGTTCAAGCACCCCTAGTTCATCATGGGCGGACGCCTTTAATTTTGTTGAGTAATCACCAACCGCCACATTTTCTGCAAAGTCGGCCGCAAAACGTATACGTCTAAAAATAAAACGATGAAGGAAAATATAAATAATAAAACTCGTCAATAAGATACTAGCTAGCGCAGCAAAAACAGTTTCAATAATGATCAATTGTTTTTCTTGAGTTAAACTTGTGCTGTCGAGTTTAATATAAGCAAAAAGGAAAGGGCGTGTTGAATTCAAGGTAAATATGGGAGTGATACTTACAATTGATGTTTCATCACCTTCTTCAAGACGTATAAATTGTGGTTCCACATGGGTTGGATTAAACCAATTCAATTTAAGATGTTTAAGCTTGGAGATAGACTGCCCTAATAAAGATTTATTAAGTGAATGATAAATAGTACCATTCACACCAACAACCATACCATCGAGCAACTCATCGCCCACCAATTCTGTTAATACATCGCGATCAGAAAGTGCCGTATATTTTAACTGAGAATCTTGCAACAAAGCACCAACAGAGCGCAAACGGTTTTCAACCGTCGCATCAATTGATTTAGTTAACTGGCCGACATAAAAATACCCACCAACTGATAAAATCAACAACTGGGCTAGAACGACAATAGACAAAACCTTGAAAGTCAAACTTCCAATGAGTGAGCGTCGTTTGCCGGTTTTTAAATGAGTTTGTTCAGACATATCCCCCCCATAGAATATTTCGATGCCCTGACATCAATTATACTCATATATCTTACTGTTACTACAGCTTCCATTATTGCATAATATATAACTTAAACTACTTAAAGAAATATTGTGGCGGATTTGTCGGTGCAGGTGTTGGATAAGTCCAAGCCGCAGGCATTAATGCAGGCACATTTTCAAATCCCTGACGATAGATTCCATACCGAATTGGTGGTAAACTCACGCCAAATACATAAAACTCTTCAGCTGCAATATTCAGGATTTCTGTCATTAACCTACCTTGTTCATCCTGTGATTGCGTCTTCACAATCTGTCTATAGAGTTCCATCTGTCTTTTGACAGGCTCCGTAGGTTCTTCTGCCTTAGGGTCAGAAGGATCACGATACCAACGTGCCCAATTCACGGCTTGCACAGATTCATAATAAATAGGAAAATAAAAGATCGGAGATTGGATAACAGAAATACCACCATCCCCTCCCCAAGAAGACGCATCATGCTCGTTCAATTCTCGAGTATCATAAAATGTATGTTGTGCTAAATTACGTGCGGTTACATCTACACCGATTGCTCGCCAATCCTTTGCAACCCTTAGTAAAATTTCATAGCGATCATCCCCGACCGTATCAATAAAGAAAGACAAGCGCTTTCCATCTGGTCGACGTCGAATACCATCCTCGCCCCTTACTAACCCAAGGTCATCCAGCATTTGAGCAGCTTTCCCGGGTGTATAATCTAAATATTGTTTTGCTAGTTTTTCATTATAAAATTCAGATTCTGGTCGTGGTGCGGCCTGGAATGGCACTCCAATATTTTCGCCTGCACTTCTTATAATTGCGGCTCGATCTATGGAGATGGATAAAGCTATGCGAAAATCCTTCATATTGAAGATGTCTCTTAAAACAGGGTCCCTATGATTAAGGTTCAAAGCAATCACAGCCTTATTCATATCTGTATCAATCACACCAAAGGTATTGACTCCAGGCCAGTCTTGTGGAGACGCATTAACTTGCTCAGCAAAACTAGGCATTGCACGCGCTTGCATGTCAATTTTCCCAGCACGCGCAACGTCACGAATATCAGATTTGGATTTTACGACTTCAAAATGCAATCGATCAATGTAAGGTAATTGCAACCCGGCAGGATCTACTTTCCAGTAATAGGGATTACGTACTGCACCTAGAGGCTCATCCACTGTATGAGTGCTGTCCAGAACCCATGCATTCAAGGTAGGTAATTCTTTGTTCATCCAGCGTGTTTTATTATCAATATTTCCCGGCTCACCAAATTTAGCAACAAATTGTGCCTTCCACCCTTCAAAACCAGCTGCTTTTGCTTCCTCATCAGCATTTGGATTAAACGCCGGATGGAATTGTTTTAGATAATGCGATGGATATGAAGTTGGCTCAACACCTTCAGGGCCTGCTAAAAATTGCGTAAACAAAGCGTGAGGATGATCAAAAATAAATGCAACAGCGTGATCCACGCTTTTCTACCTTTGCTTTCTCCCCACCAGAGAAAAACCAAATATCGTCGTCCTGGCTCAAGACTGGATCCGTCGCAACATGCTCATACCAAAACATAATATCATCCGCGTCAAAGAAATCACCGTCTGACCAGCGCATCCCTGGACGTAGATAAAAGACATATTCAGTCGCATCATCATTTACAGTATAGGACTTTGCTATATTGGGGATCACACTGGTCCATTCAGGGTTCCAACGCATTAAATTTTCATATCCAATCGTGCGAATTAGCAAAGCATGATCACGACCACGTCGCATGCCCATACGCCATGTACCACCATATTTTCCGAGCATATTTGCCGGCTGCACAATCATTGGGGTTTCTGGTAATCGCTCTTCAATCGATGGTAATACCCCAGCAGCAATTTTTTCTTTTAGCATTGGTGCATCAGAAAACTCAACAGCGCCTGATACTGTCGACATAATCATAGCACTGGATATTACAGCCCATTTAATGCAAGATTGAAAAGAAAATTGCTTTGGTTCTAACAGTGGTAAATTGAGACCCATTTGACGATTCTACCTTAACCCTTAAATATTTGTATATTTATTAAATCGCCAATCCACTTATAGGTTAATATTTAACATGAGGCACATATAACTCGCAAGTAGATATAAACTTTTTCCACGACTTTACCGGAAATTCTGACATCAGAAACAATAACATTTCAACAAAAAATTGTATATTTACGATCAAAAAAAGTGTTTTTCCATCTAAAGAGGTATTCATTTACTGAATTTCGCACTAAACAAGACACAACCATTGAATGTACATAAAAATAGCAAAAGGAAAAAACATGCCAGAAATGGAAAAGCGAACCGAAAACTTAGACATTGTCATTTTGCAATTAAAAGAAAAATTCGGTGAGAGAGCTTCAACTGCCTCCTCCATTCGAGACCACCATGGTCATGGCGAAGGTTACTTTCCTTCTAACTTACCTGATATTGTTATTTTCGCAGAAACAACAGATGAGGTGTCTGAGGTCGTGAAGCTTGCAGCTGCTCATTCTATTCCAGTCATTCCATTTGGCACAGGAACTTCCTTGGAAGGTCATGTAAATGCTTTACATGGTGGAATATCTATTGACTTATCACGTATGACAAAAATTCTGGAGGTTAATCAAGAAGATCTTGATTGTCGGGTAGAAGCAGGGGTTTGTCGGATAGAACTCAACAACTATATTCGTGATACTGGCCTTTTCTTTCCGATTGACCCAGGTGCCAACGCATCAGTAGGGGGCATGTCTGCCACAAGAGCCAGCGGCACAAATGCCGTACGATACGGAACAATGAAAGAAAACGTGCTTGGCTTAACCGTTGTGACAGCTGATGGGTCTGTCATTAAAACAGGTGGACGCGCACGTAAATCAGCTGCGGGGTATGATCTCACTCGCTTATTTGTTGGTTCAGAAGGAACCTTAGGTATCATTACAGAAATCCAATTACGCCTATATGGGATACCTGAAGCCATTTCCAGTGCCGTTTGTCAATATCCAGATTTGGAATCAGCTGTAAATACAACAATCCTCACAATTCAATCCGGCATACCCGTAGCGCGAATTGAATTACTTGATGAGATACAAATGGGCGCATGTATAGATTACTCGAAGGCTGAAGGATATGAACGAAAACCTACATTATTCTTCGAATTTCATGGTTCGTCCGCTTATGTTTCTGAACAAGCAGAAGCGGTAAAGGCTATTTCAGAGGAGTTTGGCGGTAGCGCTTTCAAATGGACCAAACAACAAGAAGAAAGAAGCAAACTCTGGGAAATGCGCCATAATGCCTATTACGCTGCATGTGCACTCGCCCCGGGTAAAGTTGGCATGGCTACAGATGCGTGTGTCCCGATAAGCAAGTTGGCTGACTGTTTATTAGAAACAAAAAAAGATGTCGATGAAAGCGGTTTAATTGCCCCAATTGTAGGTCATGTCGGTGATGGGAATTTCCATCTTTCTTTACTTTTTGATCCAGATAATCCATCAGAAAAATCAATAGCCAAAGCTATTGTTGAACGGATGAACCAACGTGCTATTTCCTTTGGCGGCACCTGCACTGGCGAACATGGAATTGGTATGGGAAAGATGCATTTTATGGAGGCTGAGCACGGAAATGCAATTGATGTGATGAGATTAGTTAAACAAAGTTTGGACCCACAAAACATTATGAATCCTGGAAAAATATTGCCCGCAAATTAGCAGAGTAATAGATCATCTTCAGTTAGCATAAATGACTCTTTCATTTGGAAAAGTCACAATAACAGTAGTCCCCACACCAAGTTTACTTTGAATATCGAATTTAGCTTGGTGTGCTTCTACAAGCAACTGAACAAGGCTCAATCCTAATCCAGTACCATCATAATTCCGATTATAGGTGGAATCCACTTGCCCAAATTTTCCAAGAATTTTGGGTATATCAATTTCTGCAATCCCGATACCTGTATCTTCAATTTTGATTTCTAGATCACCATCTTGCATAGATGCTGACAACATGACTTCCCCAGCACGATCTGTAAACTTAACCGCGTTAGACGTCAGGTTCGTTACGATTTGCTTCACGCGTGTTGTATCGGCACGCAACAATGGCAAATTATCTTCGACATTTAACTTTATAACTAAGCCAGCATCATGTGCTTGTTTACTTAAAAGCCGAGTCACAGATTTAAATATCTGCTTTACATCTACTTCTTCGTCATAGAATTGCAACTGGTCAGCTTCAATTTTGGCCACATCCAAAATATCATTAATAATACTTAATAAATGCGTACCGGCAGCATGGATATCCCCCGCATATTCTTCGACTTTATCCCCACCAATGCCTATTTCACCCGACATATTTAGCAACTCAGAAAATCCAATTATTGCATTTAATGGTGTGCGAAGTTCATGGCTCATATTTGCAAGAAAATCAGATTTTGCTTTATTTGCTGTTTCTGCTTCAATACGCGCATTTATCAACTGTTTTTCAGTAATTTTCTGTCGACTTACATCCTGAATTGTCACAAGTATCTGAGTAAGTTCACCAGTCTTTTCATCAAAAATTGGTTCTGCGAGTTCATGAATATGACGTTCTTCACCTTTCATCGTTAAGATACGAACATCTAACGAATACCCTTTTTGGTTTTTCAGTGCTTTAATGAAGTTTTCTCGATATCTTTCACGGTCATCAGGATGAATAAATGTCAGTTTACCTCTTATCTGATCTGTTAACCCGAGCGCAGAATCTTGAGAGATATCAAAAATCTTAGCTGCTTCTTTCGAAATAAAATCCAACCTATTGGAAATCGTATCCCAAACCCAATACCCAACACCAGATAACTTAACCGCCTGATCATAACGCAACATCTGTTGATGAAGCTCTCGCTCAACTTCCAAAGACTTCATCACATTGCGGCCAATGCACTGAATTTCTAATAACTCGCCTTCTTCAGAGAAGCTTGCTCTATTTTTCCATTGATAAAGAACCAATTGTCCGTCTTTATCAAAGTTATGATCATATCTTACGTTAGAGTTATTTTCAGGACTTAGGTTTTTCATATCCTCGACAAATGTCCCGCGATCTGCAGGGGCAATAAACTCCAAAACGGGTTTATGAAGCACATCGTCACGTCCAAAACCTATATTTTCTATATAGCTGTTATTCACATAAATAAAATTCAGATTCCGATCCAATCGGCAAATAGCGTCATTTTGTGCTTCGGCTAATTGATCTAGATGCATACTTGTGTAACGTAACGCTTCCGCGGTTTGCGCTCGTTCATAAACCAATGAAGCCAGATTGGCCTGCCCTTCCATCAATTCCAATTCAAAGTTCGTTGGATGACGTACTTGGTCATAATACATGGCAAATGTACCAAATAGTTCTGCATCCTTTGTTAGAATGGGTTGAGACCAACACGCATGAAAACCAGTTTTCTTAACGATATCTATAAATGGAGCCCAATTCTCGCTGTTATAGACATCAGCAACAATCACACGTTTCTTATAGTAGGCTGCGACACCACATGAACCCACATTAGGGCCTATCCCAATCCCATCAACAGCATCAGAATAAAATTGTGGCATAGAGGGTGATGCTTGATCAAATAATTGTTGAGTGGAAGGGGCATAACTCAAAACCGTACATCTGACACCCGGAAAGTTTTCTTCGGTATCATGGCAAAGCTGTAAAAGAATCTCTTCTTTTTTAGCCCCTTCAACAATTTGCTGAAGAATAGCGGCACGAGATTTCAAGACTTTTTCATAGGTATACAAGCCTTCATTCCCTCCCTTATTGACGCAGCTATATCCCTTATTATTTTAGAGGTACAGATTATAGGTCAAAAATTAATAATCTTGCAAATCTTTCCGAACTATATTTTCACAATATTTGGCCATATCTTTGCGATCATCAAAATCATGCTTTGTCACAGGATCATGAAAACGCAAACGCACTTCAATACGGCCTAGACCTAGCCAATGCCAAAAGTGGTCACCCAAAGTCATATCGCCGTACCAAGCATAATAATCACGCATGCTTTCTGGCAGACGCTGACCATTAAACTTGCAATAGGTAATACTAAAAGGTTGTACCTTAATTGGCGTCTCAGTTTCAGAAAACACAGCCTCGAACAATGTTGGCTTAAAAGGGGCAACATCAGTTCCGTCCGTACTTGTTCCTTCAGGATAAACGATAAGATTTCGCCCCTGACTTAGTAACTCTGCAAATTGATTTTTTTGATCTGCAGCTCGACGGCTACGTCTTTCAATGAACACCGTCTTTCCAAGTTCTGCCAAGAAACCAAACCCTGGCCATCCACGCACCTCAGATTTCGCGACAAACCAAGCGTTTAACTCAGTTCCCATAACAGGTATATCGATATATGAAACATGGTTAGATACATACATGACATTTTTTTCATCGCACGGTTTACCTTCCCAGACCACGTCTAGCCCGCCATGCTTACACATCAGCTTATGCCAAGACTGAACATGTTTAATAGGGACATCACGTTTTATAACCGCGGGAAGATGACGTAATAAAATTAGCAACGTACCAAACAACATTCCCAAAGCACGACGAAGTGCCAAGAAAAAGCTGAACTTTACAGATGTATCCATCATATGAATCTTTCATAAATCTTGAATTTGCCGAAGCATACTGAGTTATCAAGGCATAAACAACTTTCTCTATATTGTAATTTTATGAAAGTGATTTATTGAAACTTCTTAGGAAGCTCCCTACACTTTAAGGTAATAATAAACTCATCAGGATTTGGAGAGAATTATGCGTTATTTGCATACAATGGTGCGTGTCAAAGATTTGGATGCATCCCTGAATTTCTATTGTAATCTTTTAGGACTTAAAGAAATTGATCGCCGTGATTATGAAGCAGGACGCTTCAGTTTAATTTTCTTGGCTCCCGAGGGACAAGAGGAAGCCCAAGTTGAACTTACCTATAACTGGGATACCGAAGATTATGATGGTGGTCGTAATTTTGGTCATCTCGCTTATAGCGTCGAAAACATTTATGATGCCTGTCAAAAATTTGCCGATGGCGGCGTTACGATCAATCGACCGCCACGCGATGGTCGTATGGCTTTTGTAAGATCACCCGACGGCATTTCAATAGAGCTTCTCCAAGATGGTGACGCACTAGAGCCACAAGAACCGTGGCTCTCTATGGAAAATACAGGGAACTGGTAAAAATAAAGGGAAGCAGTTGCTTCCCTTTTTCTTTTAAGACATTGCTAGCCAAATACCAACAGCAACCATAAGACTGCCAGCTATCCGGTTCATCATCTGCACATTTCCTTTTTTCTCAAGGAAATATCTTAGTGTTTTCCCACCACCCGCATAAAGAGTCATACAGAAAAATTCGCAAACCACAATCACGGTGATAATCGCAATAATTTGCCATGTAACAGGAAGTTCAGTGTTCAGGAACTTTGGTAGCAAAACCACCATAAAAGCCCAGCCTTTTGGATTGGCTATGGCGGTCATGAAGCCTTGCCATGCCAGTTCCAAACCAGACATACTTGCCTCTTTCGGGTTATCCAGATCAATAGCCATCTTACCTTTTGATCGCCACATCTGAATACCAAGCCATGCTAAATAGGCACCACCGACATATTTCACCACGGAAAATATGTCTGGATATTTCAACATGACAGCAGCCACACCAACAATTGCCGCCAAGGCAATCGCAGCAACACCAATCACCTCCCCCCACATCATCGCAAATGTACGCCGCAATCCAATAGTCATGCCAAGCGTCATTGCCAAAGTCATACACATTCCCGGTGTGATCGACACCAGAAAAAAGGTAGGTATAAACAAGGTAATTAAAGTCCAATCGACCATTTGTATCATTCCCTAAACTAAAGTCGAATTTGGCTTGTATCTGAGCTTTTCTTTTCTTGCAATCAAACATGATAGAAAACAGTTTTTCCTATTGGCAACAAACCATTGTTAGGAGTAGAACTAGTTTCATCCTCTCCTCTATCTAGGATCAAATATGTTTCAGCTACACCCTCGTCTAGAAGCCGATACGGTTCATGTGATGGACCTTCCTCTTAGTCGTGTTCTTTTATTGAAAGACGCACGTTATCCATGGGTTGTTTTGGTACCACAACGTCCAAACCTCAAAGAAATCCATCAACTTAACGATGAAGATGGCATCCAGTTATGGCGAGAAATACGCGTTTTGTCAGAGTTTATGGAAAAGAATTTTGATTGCCAGAAAGTAAATGTGGCAGCCCTTGGAAATATGGTGCCACAATTACATGTCCATATTATTGCGCGTGAAGAGGAAGATTTTGCTTGGCCCAAACCCGTATGGGCCATCGGAGATGCAGAAGAATATGATGATCAATCTTTGCGTTACCGTATAGAGTTACTGAAACAAGGGCTGAGTAATGCCTTCTGATTTCTACCGCCTATACTTATCTGACACTGATCGAAAACATCCAATCTGTGATGATCCAGAAGACCTTCTGGAAGCGGTCGATTGTAAAGCAAACAGCTTAAACGGATTAGTTATTTTAGATTGTTTTTGGCAACTTGAAGAACCGATCAAATTTTTAGCACAACTTGAAAAAGCATTAGCACCTGACGCGTCTGCTATTTTTATTGAGCCGTTACTTTCTCCGATGAGTTACGCAATTGCCAAATTGAAACATCCAAATAACCTGAATATCAAAGCCAAGCCATACAAAAATTCAGGCAAGATTAATTTTGCCACATCCAGTTTGATTTTTGACCGAATTGAAAATCGAATTCAGTTTATGAAGGAATTTCCCAACCTCACATTTGATTGTCGAGAACGCATCAATCTTTTTACCGGATGGGTGGATAATGACTCACCTTTGCTGGATAATTTATTCAAACTAGACCAACTTCTAATGCCATTTCTAGGAAATTTCGCGGCTTCCCATATGAAAGTTATTCTTCGGAAAAAGGCATAAAAGTCTTTGTTTATATGACATTGGGCCACTCAGACTCGAAGTTTTTAGTCAAGTGGCCCTGTTTTACTTCTATTTTATAGGATATTTTTAGGCCAATCTTAAAAGCTTTCTAAATTAAGGTATAAGAAGATGTCTGAAATCATCGAAACAAAGCTGAGTGTGAATTTAAACAAGGTTGCCTTGTTGCGAAATCAACGTCATGTAGGTTATCCATCTGTTGTGGATTCTGGTCGTACAATTTTAGCCGCAGGGGCCCATGGTTTAACTATTCACCCCCGCCCTGATGAAAGACATATTCGTCGCACTGATGTCTATGAGCTTGCAGACATGCTTGAAAAAGAAGGACACCGCACCCGTGGTATTGAGTTCAACATCGAAGGTAATCCTTTTGATGACTTCATGAAGCTTTGCGAAGACACACGTCCAGATCAAGCTACATTGGTGCCAGATGATCCAACCCAATCCACATCAGATCATGGATGGGATGTTGAAAAAGACCTTGAGAAACTCAAACCAATTGTCAAAGACTTACAAGCAATGGGATGTCGTGTTTCTTTGTTTATGGATCCTGATACCTCTTTAATGCCATTGGTAAAAGAAACTGGTGCTGATCGCATTGAGTTATATACGGGTCCCTATTCTGATGCATTTGACACAGGTGAGTATATAAAAACACTTAAAGACTATGCGGAAGCAGCAAAAGCCGCCCATGACTTAGGACTAGGAATCAATGCAGGACATGACCTAACCACCTTTAATCTACCTGTATTTAAATCAGCTTTACCTATGTTGGCAGAAGTATCCATTGGTCACGCCTTCATCGCGGATGCCTTATGGTTAGGTTTCGAAGATACGGTAAAAGCTTATTTGAAATCCTTGAGCTATGAAGAAAAAGCGCCTATAGCTATAGCAGGATATAAGGAACAACCCTCAAAAGTGGCTTAATTTGCGTCAGGTATTTTTATCTTTTTTAATCCTTGTGAGCTTGTATTTTACAAGCTCTTCTCTGGTCTTTGCAGAAAGCCGTGACGCTGGTCAAACAATTGTTGTTTATCTAAATGCATTTGCAGACGAGAAGCAGCTTGAAGTTAACAACCAGATCAAAGTTGGCCAAGTCTTAACAACCAAATCCAATGCCCGCTTACATGCACGTATGGTTGATGATACTGTTTTGATGCTTGGTGAAAATGCCACATTTAAAATTGATGAACTGGCATTCAACGACACGCAAGCAACAGCAAGTTTCAATATATTATCTGGTGCTTTTCGGATGGTATCAGGGAAGCTTACCAAACGACCAAATAATCAGGTTACACTGACCACTCCAATCGCAACAATAGGTATTCGCGGCACAGACTTTTGGGGAATCGTAAAGAAAGACAGCCTTTCTATCGCTCTTTTAGATGATAGTGAAATCGTTGTATTGCTTCCAACAGGCCCTGTAACCTTGAACAATCCAATGAGCCTTTTAGAATTCAAAAAAGGCGATCAACGCCCAACGCTTACTCCATTAAGTGAAGAAGCGTTAACCAGCGCAATTAAAACAATCGCTCTACCAAATTGATTTAACATTCCGTCGCAATAACTGCTAAGCAATCGCCCATTTTTACAAGTCCCGGGAAATGGCGCGACGCCATTATTCCTGCTTTCTTGGCTTTATAAACCTGAGGAGGAATTCCCGTTCGTTTAATATCATGAATGCGCGCGACAATATCACCTGCACTGACATCCTCTCCCAAATCTACGCAGATTTCTAACAATCCTTCATCTTCAGATATCATAAAGCAATTTGGATCGTGCATATCTAATTCTATAGATGGATTAAACGTTATCTCACCCGTTAATATGCCTGCATGAATAAGAAAGTTTCTAATACCTCGTTCTGCAATCGCATTAGATTTTGCCGTAGACATGCCACCACCACCAAGTTCGGTTGAAACGAAAACCTTTCCCATTTCCTCGGCGGTAGTATCATACATACCAATGCTATCCATTTCCTTCATCATCATACTATAGGGTGCATTAAAGGCTTTCATGGCCGCAACACTCGAAGCTTCTTGTTCCTTGTTATCCAAAACATGAACCGCAGCAAAAGGAACAAAATCCAATGTTTTACCCCCTGCATGAATATCGAGCACATAATCTGCAAGTGGCAAAAGATAACGTGTAATATAGTCGGCTATTTTCTCTGTCACCGTACCGTCCGGTTTTCCGGGAAAGACACGGTTCATATTGCCTTTGTCAATCGGTGATGTACGTGTACCCGCTAAAAAGGCCGGATAATTCATAGCAGGCAAGATAATCACTCGCCCCATGACATCGTCAGTTCTTAATTCTTGAGCTAACTTGAATAACGCAACAGGCCCTTCATATTCATCTCCATGATTAGCACCGGTTAACAAGACTGTTGGTCCATCACCATTTTTCACAACAGTTATAGGGATCATAATACTTCCCCAAGCGGATTGATCATGGGAATAAGGAAGTTTTAGAAAACCATGCTGAATACCACACAGATTAAAATCAATATCCGTAGAGATCGGACTATCTTTCATAAGCTTAATCCTTCACAAATAATTTGCGTTCCACATTGGCAAGACATTCGCTTCCTGTTTCAGTAATCAAGACGGTTTCTGTGATCTCAATCCCCCAATCATCAAACCATAGGCCCGGCATAAAATGAAACGTCATACCGGGTTTCAACACCGTCTTATCGCCAGCGCGTAAACTTAAGGTATGCTCTCCCCAATCAGGCGGATAGCTTAAACCAACGGAATAACCACAACGGCTATCTTTCTGAATACCGTATTTTGCAAAAGTACCAAATAATGCGCCTGCGACATCTTCTGTCATGTTTCCCGGCTTTGCCTTTTCCAACCCTGCAACAAGCCCCTCTTGCAAGGCCTGTTCAGCGTTAAGCCATGCATCATTAGGTTTACCTAAGAAAATTGTGCGGGACATGGGACAATGATAACGTTTATAGCAACCAGACAATTCAAAGAAAGTCCCTTCACCTTCACGCAACCTTCGATCATCCCAAGTTAAATGCGGGGCACTGGCCTCTTTACCTGTCGGCATTAAGGGTACAATCGCAGGGTAGTCTCCACCAAATTCTTCGGTTCCATCTAACCCTGTTTTATAGATTTCTGCGGCGAGTTCATTCTTTCGTCGCCCGACCTCAGCCAACTCAAACGTTCTTGCATGCATCTTTTCCACCAAACGGGCAGCGCGGCGCATATAAGTGATTTCCTGCTCAGATTTAATAGCCTTTTGCCAATTCACCAGATTAGTCACATCTTTGAAATTTGCATTTGGTAAATTCTTGATCAATGACTGATAACAAGCGGCAGAGAAATAGTAATTGTCCATCTCAACGCCAATTGATTTATTCCCCCATCCATAATTTTCAATCACAGTCGATAAATGATCCATTGGATGGCGTTCAGTCGACTGCACATAAGGATCGGGATAAGATAAAATATGATCATCATTCATGTAGACCGTACATCTGGCTCCATTCGCATCCATCTCGCGACCATACCAGATCGGCAATTGATCTAAACTGACAAGCACAGCCTGATGTACATAAAAAGACCAACCGTCATATCCGGTCAACCAAGCCATATTGGATGGATCACTGATGATCAGCAATTCCACACCTGCAGCCTCCATCGCCTGTCTTGTGGACGCTAGTCTTTGTGCATATTCCTCATCACTGAAACCAAAATATTTATCTGGCATAAGGCCCCCTGATTGATCTTAAGTTATTGATTGTGAGGAAGAGTATTACAAAATATTCACGTTGAATAGAAAAACCAGATCACAAGTGACTTTTCGTTTATGCCTAAAAAAAGGGGCCCCTAGAAGGCCCCTTTAATAATTAGTCAATTTGAATTTGGTATGTATTACCCCCACAAATCGCGCGGGGCAGGCTTCATAATACTACCCTCAAATTCGAAAGCGACATCACGGTCTTTGGCAATCAACAATGGGCCGTCAAGATCAACAACTTCTGCATCCTGACCAATTAAATGCGCAGGTGCCATAGCAAGGGACCCCGCCAACATACAACCGATCATCACTTGCATGTCAGCTTCACGTGCCATTTTTTGAAGTTTCAAAGCTTCGGTTAAGCCGCCAGTTTTATCCAGCTTAATATTGATCATTTCATATTTACCAACCAACTTATGGAAATCGGCACAAGCATGTGCAGATTCATCGGCACATAAAGTAATAGGATGTTCAACAGTTTTTAAAGCTTCGTCATCCGCAGATGGTAAAGGTTGTTCGATCATCTCTGCGCCATAGGCTTGTAGCTTCTCAGAAAACGGCGCCACATGATCTACAGACCAACCTTCATTCGCATCCACAATCAAACGTGTATTTGGCGCATTTTCCCGCACAGCAGCCACACGTTCCAAATCACCATCACCAGTAAGTTTTAACTTCATCAAGGGACGTTCAGCATTATCTGCGGCTTGTTTTCCCATCACTGCAGGTTCGCCCAAGGAAATCGTATAAGCCGTTGTCAGGGCAACAGGTTCTTTTCTCAAACCTGCAAGTTGCCAAACTGGTGTACCGGATTTCTTTGCCTCGAAGTCCCAAAAAGCACAATCCAAGGCATTTCTGGCTGCACATGGCTTCATACGTTCCTGTAACTCTTCACGTGTTAAACCATTTTCAACTGCGTCGCGCAGGCTTTCTAATTCAGCAATAACTGTTTCAACAGATTCGCCATAACGCGCATAAGGGACGCATTCCCCCCACCCCTTTACGCCATCCTCTTCCAATTCCACGACAACAGTCTCACAAGACGTTTTGGAACCACGGGAAATGGTAAAAGTACCAGCAATTGGCCAGCTTTCATGACGAATGGTTAATTTAGGCATGGAACTATCCTGTTCTTTATCTAAAAATCTTTATTAAAATCTATACACTCAAAACACATATAAATAAGAAAGGCCGAAGTCATCAAAAGACAACTTCGGCCTCACCTTAAAATTTAGTCAGCATAGGCCGAAGGGATTATTTTAAACCTTCGATCAAACGTGCTGCACCATGACGGAATGCATCAACGCATGGCAAACCAAGTTCAGCTTCCAATTCAGCCAAATATTTATCGGCTTCTTCATCAGAAAGCATAGATGTATTTACAGAAACACCAACGACTTTACAGTCTGGGTTAACAACACGACCCATTGTTTCGTTAACTTTAATACATTCTTGGATTGATGGCAGATTGAAATCTGGAAGGCCACGCATATGGTCACGTTCCGCAACATGGCACATTATTAACGCATCTGGTTGGGAACCATGCAACAAGCCTAAAGATACACCTGCATAAGATGCGTGGAACAAGGAGCCTTGACCTTCGATTACATCCCAATGATCTTCATCATTTGCAGGTGTTAATGTTTCAATGGAACCCGCTATAAAATCAGCAACGACCGCATCAACAGAGAAGCCATCACCAGCAATGAAGATACCTGTTTGGCCTGTGGCACGGAAAGAACATTTCATGCCAGCTTCTTTCATGGATTTTTCAACAGCTAATGCTGTGAACATCTTACCCACGGAACAATCTGTACCAACAGCCAAGATACGCTTACCAGAACGTTTAGACCCTTTTGCTACAGGATAATCTTCTGTTGGGTGACGTACATCAAACAGGTGACGACCTAATTCATCCGCTTTTACTTTAATTTCAGGAATATCTACAAGTTTATTATGTAAACCAGAAGCCACATCCATACCAAGTTCAAGAGCTTTAATAATGCTGGCTTTCCAGCTATCTGGAATAATACCACCTCGGTTTGCCACACCAATAACCAGTGTTTTCACACCGGCTGCATGTGCTTCTTCGATAGACATATCTGTCAAACCAAGATCCGCACCACAACCGTCAAGACGGAATTGCCCTAAACACCAATCAGGACGCCATTTTGCTACACCGTTTGCAACTTTTGCTGCCAATTGATCAGGCGCATCACCCAAAAACATGAGATAAGGATGTTGAATATTCATAACAGACACTCCAAAAAAGTATATTGCCCATAAACCAGCGACCAAAGAACAAAAACGTCAAAGAATTGCAATAGTCCAGATAGAGCAAATTAAATGGGCCAGTGGCAAGACCGTCGCCCCAATTCGCAATCAATTTGTGATCACATCTTAATTTTGACAACTTTCTAGCAGATGAAACTTAATTCGCCAATGAGAAAAAACGTCATTTTCCCATCATTTTCATTAAATTGGCGAAGTATTTGCATAGCTTATAGATACTATAACCAGACAGGTAAAAATCGCCTTGTTATGAGCTATTGCAGCGTATCTTAGAACGGTCTAAACTCATGACATATTTGGAGTATTTGCATTTATGGCGCAGACAACAATAACTACCACGACAGGTGAGGAAGCTACGCGTGTTACCGCGGCAGAGCTTTTGATTAATTCTCCTGATCCGTCCAGCCCGGAAAATGCAATCAACGAAAGCCAATTTCCTGAGCCACTTTGGAAGGCAGCCATTGCCGCCACCAGATTTGGTTATGGCTTGCGCCCCGGAGAGCTGCAAATCATTGCGCAAGATCCAAAAGGATGGTTGGTCCGCCAAATCAATGACACCTCCACACCGGATGAAATTCAGGGATTAAGCAAAAGCCGTGATCATCTAAAGAATTTTATGAAAGCGCAAAATGAGGGCCGTGAAGGTCTATTCAAATTTCGCGAATCAGCACGCCAAAATGCCATGTGGGAAATTGGCCAGCATGAACTTGCAGCATTTAACAGTCCCAATCCGTTCAGGGAGCGTCTTGTTCGTTTCTTCGTAAACCAGTTTAACTTATCTGGTCAGGATGAAATGATGTATCCGATGACAGTGCAGTTTGAACGCGAAATTATTCGCCCCTATTTGAACCGCACCTATTATCATTTGCTATTAGCGGCTTATCAACATCCAGCCATGCTGATCTATCATAATAACAATCGTAGCATTGCCCCAACATCCCCAACGGGAGATAAAATTAAAGTTGAAATGAACGAATCCATGGCGCGCGAAATTCTTGAACGCCATACGATGGGTCCACAAGGTGAATATACAGAAATGGATATCAAAGGCTTAACAGCCATGCTAACAGGCTGGACCGTTGGTGGATTAGGTTCAAGAAATCCCGGCGGATTTATGTTCAAAAACTCATGGCATGATCGCAACCAAAAAATGTTTATGAAACGTATTTTCCCAAATGCAGGTATGATGGAATTTGAAGCTGCGATGGACATGGTTGCACGCACACCTCGTACAGCGTGGACATTAGCTACAAATATGGCTAAAGAATTTGTTTCTGACAGCCCTACGGATACATTGATCACACATATGGTTCGCGGTTTTTTAAATGCGAGTGGAAACATTATGGGCATGGCACATGCAATGATCGAATCTGAAGAAGCATGGACACCAGTGCCGGGCAAAGTCAAAACACCTCAACATTTGGTTATTTCAACGTATAAGGCCCTTGATCGCAATCCACAAAATGGACGAGACCTTGTTCGTCAGCAAACCCAATTAGGGCAACCACCTTATCAACCTCACATGCCAACTGGTTGGCCCAAACAATCGGCTCATTGGGTGACACCCGATCTTTATGCGGATCGCATTGAATGGTTAACTCAAATTGCAGCGGAAGATCGTCTCAACGCAGAACCTGTAGATCAGGGGATAGCCGTGCTAGGCCCTAAGCTACGTCCTGCAACGGCACGCCATATTGCAATTGCGCCGAGTAAGTTAGATTCGACCGCGCTATTATTGTGCAGTCCAGAGTTTCAACGTGTTTAGGTAAGGAATATTGAAATGGCTAAAAACAATTCGTCCTTCCACTTAAACCGTCGACAATTTCTTGCTGGAGCTGTGGCAACAGCTGCTACATCAGTAATACTGCCAACAAATATGTCATTTGCGGCCATTCCATCTGCCAAGAAGATGGTTTTCATTCATTTAAGAGGTGGTTTGGATAATCTAGCCCTCTTCCCTCCAATGGGTGATGAAAATTATCAAGCCCAACGTGGCAATCTTGCGCTGCCAACTTATAAAGATTCTGGTGCCCCGATTCGTTTAAACAAGCTCTTTGGTTTACATCCAATGGCCGAAGCTTTCTTACCTTTCTGGGCAAGAAAAGAGATGCTATTCATCCCTGCAACAGGTCTACCTATCGCAGATGGAACCCATTTTTCCGCACAAGAGGTTTTTGAGAGTGGTTTTAGCCAACTTGGTGGAGATGGCTCAGGTTGGATGGGCCGTGCTTTACAAGCCATGGGTGCTATTCAAGAAGACACAATCCACTTTGGCAAACAGGTTCCAATGCTTCTACAAATTGCCGGGGGTGGGAACGATGTTGTTCAACATGTAATGGAAGCCCCGTTTGAAGGCTATGGTCGACGCTTAACTGTCGTTCATAATCACGACACGCTGCTTTCACCTGCCCTGAGTCAAGCAGCGGCCCATGTTGAAAAACAACGTCGTAAATTGCCAGAAGATGATCAAACCTATGCGAAATCTGCAGACTCCGTTTTTGGCTTGGAAAAATCCGCACGCGAAGCAGGTAAGGTTCTGACAAGAACAGATGGACATAATATCGCAGTCTTAGAAGCATCCGGCTGGGATACGCATGAAGACCAAGGGTCACGTACAGGTAAGTTAGCGCGTCGTTTAGCGGCATTATCTGGGGCGATAGAAGGTTTAGCAGTTGAAATGGCAGAAGATTGGAATAATACCGTTGTTGTGATCGCCAGCGAATTCGGACGTAGCGTTAAACCAAACGAAGATCGCGGTACAGATAATGGTTATGCAACATCGACCATTGTCATTGGTGGCCCTATTAAAGGTGGTCGCGCACTTGGGACTTGGCCTGGACTGGCAGAAGAACAATTAACCTCAACCGGTGCTTTAAAATCTACGGTAGATATGCGTGCTATTTTCAAAGCGGTCCTGCGCGATCATCTAGGAATGCCATTACAAGCAATCAATAATGCAGTCTTTCCTCGTAGTAATGAAGTTGCCCCAATCGAAGGTTTGTTCAAGTAAGGAAAAACTCTTTTCCCTTCTATTTTGCACTGCAACATGATACAACCCGTGAAATCGAAAAATAGAAATCGACTATAAAGATCATCGCGGGAGATTAAGAGATGAGCAAAGTTCCATCCACAGTACCACGCCGACTTGGCGTTCCGGAAGTTCGTGCAAGAAAAGGCGACACACCGATTGTCGTGCTAACTGCCTATACTGCGCCGATTGCTAAGATCGTTGATCAACATGCCGATATTATCCTTGTTGGCGATTCCTTAGGCATGGTAATTTATGGCATGGAAAATACCCTTGGCGTGACCATGGATATGATGATCAATCATGGCAAAGCAGTCTCCAGCATGACAAAGAACGCCTTGATCGTAGTTGATATGCCATTTGGATCTTTTGAGGAATCAAAAGAAGTTGCTTTTCGCAATGCAGTAAGACTAATGGCAGAAGGTGGTGCAAATGCCGTGAAAATCGAAGGCGGCCGTGATGTGGCGCCAACCATCGACTTTTTAACCCAACGTGGCATCCCGGTAATGGCACATGTAGGATTAATGCCTCAACGTGTTCAGGCTATGGGTGGTTTCCGTGCCCAAGGGAAAGATGAAGCTTCTGCTAACGAGATTCTCAAAGATGCTTTAGCCGTTCAGGAAGCCGGCGCTTTTTCAGTTGTTATTGAAGGGGTCATGGAACCTGTGGGTCGCAAAATCACAGAGGAATTAGATATCCCCACCATTGGTATTGGCGCATCCGCAGCGTGTGATGGACAAGTTCTAGTCATTGATGACATCCTTGGTATATTTGATGAATTCAAACCAAAATTTGTAAAAAGATATGCCAATCTAAATAAAGATATTAACGCAGCTATTGAAGACTTCTGTAGCGAGGTGCGTTCTGGTGCCTTCCCCGCGGATGAACACTTGTTTGGAACCAAATCAACCGCTAAAAAAGACGCATCTTAACGAATAACAAAAGAAACGATCATGTCTGATATTCTTGTGGTGCGTACAGTCGCGGATTTACGTGAAGCAATTGCCGAAAAACGAAAAGAGGGTAAAACCATTGCCCTCACACCAACTATGGGAAATCTTCATATTGGGCATATTTCACTAACCAAGACAGCACGTGATCACGCAGATGTTGTATGCGCCACAATCTTTGTGAACCCAAAACAGTTTGGGGAAAATGAAGATTTCGGAAGCTATCCTCGCACCTTTGAGAATGACAAGAAACTACTTGCAGATGCTGGTGTGGAAATTCTTTACGCACCCACAGTTGATGTTATGTATCCAGACGGCTTTGCCACAAACGTGTCTGTAACCACAATTTCTCAAGGTTTATGTGGAGATGATCGTCCAGGCCATTTTGACGGTGTATGCACCGTCGTGACCAAATTACTTTTGCAAGCGTTACCTGACGTGGCCGTCTTTGGGGAAAAAGATTTCCAACAATTAATGGTCATTAAGCAGTTTACAAGGGATTTGGATATACCTGTAAAGATTATTGGCAGCCCTACTCTACGTGAAGATGATGGTTTAGCTATGTCTTCTCGCAATGGATATCTTTCTTCCGACGAAAGGCAAGTAGCCCCTGCCATGCAACAGATCATGCAAGAAACCGTAAAGCTTGCGCGAGATGCGGATAGCTTTTTTGAAATACTCGAAACAGCAAAGGCCGAAATTATAGAGGCTGGTTTCAATTCGGTTGATTATCTCGAAATTCGTGAAGAACGTGACTTAACTCCCGCTAATAAACCTTCGGGTCAAGCACAACGTCTTTTTGCGGCAGCGCATCTGGGTAAAGCGCGCCTCATCGATAATATTCCTTTGGTGTAATTGAACATGACCTCTAATGAAGCTGCCCGTGCTGCCTTAAAACATCATTTTGGCTATGATCAATTTCGTGCTGGTCAGGAAGAAGCGATTACCGCGATCATAGATGACCACCATGTGATGGCGGTCATGCCGACAGGTGCAGGAAAATCTATATGCTTTCAATTACCAGCACTTATACGAGACGGCTTAGCCATTGTGGTTTCTCCCTTACTAGCGCTCATGGACGATCAGGTAGCTAGCTTAAAAGCGAACGGTATTCCTGCTGAAACAGTTAATTCCAGCCAATCGAATGATCAAAAACGCGCAATATGGGGACGCCTACAAAAAGGTGAGATCAAAATCTTATATATTTCACCTGAAAAACTGCTCACGGCATCGATGATCAATTACTTAAAGTCGCAGAAAATCTCTATGTTTGCCATTGATGAGGCCCATTGTGTTTCTCAATGGGGTGCAGATTTTCGCCCAGAATATATGCAGCTGTCCTGCTTAAAAGATGAATTTCCTAATGTCCCGATCATTGCAGTCACGGCAACAGCTGATCCTGCCACGCGTAAAGATATTGAAGACACCTTATTTGATCGCCCAAATAAGTTGATCACCACAGGATTTGATCGTGAAAATATCTATATTGGTATGGAAGGTCGTACCAAAGATTGGAAGGCTCAATTACTTGAGTTTATTAAGAGTCAGCCTGCTAATTCATGTGGGATCGTATATTGCCTTTCTAGAAAACGAAATGAAGAAGCCGCGCAATTTCTGGCAGAACAAGGATATAACGCTTATCCTTATCATGCCGGGATGAATGATCAGCAACGTAAAAACGTGATTAATATTTTCATGCGCGATCCTGATGCTATTATTTGTGGCACGGTGGCTTTCGGTATGGGGATTGATAAGGCAGATGTGCGTTGGGTTTGCCATGTGGACCTGCCCAGCAGTATAGAGGCATATTATCAGGAAATTGGCCGCGCAGGACGTGATGGACTACCTGCGCAGGCACATCTTCTATTCAGTTTACAAGATATCGTCACCCGACGAAACTTGATGCAAAGCGATACCAAAGACGAAATCACTTCTGTTAAAGAAAATCAGCGATTGAACGCTCTCGTGGCTTTATGTGAAACGCCGGAATGTAGACGCAAAAGCTTGCTTTCTTATTTTGGGGAAAAAATAAGTAAATGCGGTCATTGTGATGTCTGTACCAATCCCAACGAAACAATTGATGGGACAGAAATCGCAAAGAAAGTATTCAAGGCGATCCATGAAACAGGGCAATATTTTGGTAGTGTTTATGTCACCCAACATTTAATGGGGAATGCATCAGCCAAACATGAAAAGAACGGCCATATCAAACTTCCCTCATTTAGTTCCGGTCAAGAATTTAATGAAAAGGAATGGCAAGCTATTATCCGTCAATTACTTGGTGCTTGTTACCTTGAACTAGACATCCGTGCCTATGGTGCTTTGAAACTGACAGATCGTTGTCGGGACTTAATGGAAGGAAATGATAATTTTGCCTATCGCCCCGATGTCGTACATGTCACACGCAAAGCGAAATTACCTAAGAAAACCGCAGCTAGTCTTGCTTTAATCAGTGAAGAAGATAAAGAGATTTTCATGCGCTTGAAGTCTTTGCGTCAGCGTATTGCCCGGGCCAAAGACGTGCCGCCTTATGTGATCTTCAACGATAAATCATTGATCCATATGTCGTTGGAAAAACCGGAGAATAGAGCTGAATTTCTGCGTATTAATGGCGTTGGGGATGCCAAAGCCGACCAATATGCTGATGTTTTCCTTGCCGCGATCGCAGGAAAAGAAGAAGACTGATTGTAAAAAGAAACAGAAGCTTTAGCTTAAGAAACACTAAAGCTTTCACCACAGCCACAACGGGCTGTTTCATTTGGATTACTGAACACAAAACGGCTTTCCATTTTGCTTTCTTCGAAATCCATTTCTGATCCGATTAAAAACATAACAGCAGCGGGATCGATAAAAATTTTAACACCTTTATCTTCTACAACTTCCTCAAACTGCTTTAATTCCTTGGCATAGTTCACCACATAGGAAAGACCAGAACAGCCTTTATTTGACACACCAACACGTAAACCCAGAACATCATTTTCTGCGTTATCCATGATATCACGTACGCGTGCCGCTGCAGCGTCAGTTAATTTCAATACAGGTTCGCCAGTTCCAAACATAATACGTCTCTTAATCCATCAAGGTTATATCTTTAATATAAGGCAAATTTATATTTTTTTAAGTGCCTTTTTAGAAAAGCTTCTATTCTTAGAATAAATCCATTGCTAACATTGCGTCCTCGGACATCATATCCTGACGCCATGGTGGTTCCCAAGTGAGCGTCACTGTCACCTCACCCACGCCATCAACATCAGCAACTGCCTGGGCAACTTGTCCTGGCATCTCACCAGCCACAGGGCATGCAGGTGCCGTCAATGTCATCGTAATATCTACATTACCACCATCTTGCATCGTGCAGTCATAAATCAGTCCCAGATCATAGATATTCACAGGGATTTCAGGGTCATGGACAGTACGTAAAGCCGCAATAAGATCATCAGCCTCAGCCGTTTCAGAGCCTTCTTCCAACTCATATCCCGCTTTGGCTTGCGTGCCTTCTTCCGCTGCGGGAGAAAATCCAAAATCAGCCATACCACCAGCACCAAAGGCACCCATACCGTATGGGTTCATCAAAGCCGCGTCATATGGGCTTGCCATATGAACTTCTGGTGATGTTTCTTCCTGAGTGTCGTTTTCAGCTTTTTTATCTTGGTCAGTCATTAGCCGAAAATCTCCCGTACTTTTTCCAAAGCTGTTGCCAGCGTATCAATTTCTTCCATGGTGTTATACATCGCCAAAGAGGCACGGCTTGTCCCACTTACCCCCATGCGATCCATCAAAGGTTCTGCACAATGATGACCCGCGCGGATGCAAACACCTTTACGGTCAACAATGGTTGCGATGTCATGTGGATGCGTACCATCCATCACAAAAGACAATACAGATGTTTTATTTGTTGCTGTACCAATCAAACGTAATCCATCAACGGCACATAAACGTTGTGTTGCATAATTCAAAAGGCGTTGTTCATGGGCGGCAATACGTTCCAATCCAACTGATTGAACATAATCAATCGCAGCCCCTAGACCAATTGCTTGCACAATTTGCGGCGTTCCAGCTTCAAATTTCGCAGGCAGCTCTGCCCATGTCGACTTTTCATAAGATACTGAAGCAATCATATCACCACCGCCCATAAATGGCGGCATCTTGTCCAACAGATCTTCCTTACCATAAAGAACACCAATACCTGTTGGCCCATAAAGCTTATGGCCGGTAAAGATATAGAAATCGACATCCAAATCTTGCACATCCACAGGCATATGCATCACGGCTTGCGATCCATCCACCATCACCTTCGCACCAACGGCATGTGCTGCTTCGACAACCTCTTGCAAAGGTACAACCGAACCAAGTACATTGGAAACATGTGTGATCGCAACCAACTTTGTCTTTTCAGACAACATAGATTTAAATTCTTCTAACAAGAAGGTGCCATCATCGGAAATAGGCGCGACCGTTAACTCAACACCTTTTTCATCACGTAACATTTGCCACGGCACGATATTGGAATGATGTTCCATCGCAGAGATGATCACCTCATCCCCTTCCTTTAACAATCCACGACCGAAGCTATGCGCCACTAAATTCATGGCACCTGTTGCATTGCCAGTGAAGATAACTTCCTTTTCGCTATTCGCGTTTAGGAAAGCACGTACGATTTCACGTGCAGCTTCATAATTCGCAGTTGTCTGTTCAGAAAAGGCATAGGCCCCACGATGTACATTTGCATAACAATGTTTATAAGTATCAGCAATGGCATCAATGACCGCTTGTGGCTTTTGTGCAGAAGCCCCGTTATCCAAAAAACATAATGGCTTGCCATGAACTAACTCAGATAGGATCGGGAAATCCGCCCGGATTGCGTTTACATCATAATCATCAATGAAACCTTGGGAGATTGCTTCACTCATGCGCTTTCTCCTAATTTATCTTCAAGTTCAGCATGGAATAGTTCACAAATTTCCGAATGACGAATATGATCTACTGCTTCATGCAAGAAAGCTTGGACCAACAAGGCACGAGCACGTTCTTCATCAATACCACGAGATTCCAGATAGAAAAGTTGCATTTGATCCAACGCACCAGATGTGGAGCCATGGGCACATTTCACATCATCTGCGTAAATCTCAAGCTCTGGCTTAGCATTTATCTCTGCCTTGTCACTCAGTAACAAAGCTTTGTGCAATTGTTGTCCATCCGTACCATCTGCACCACGTTCAACATAGGTTTTAGCTTGAAATACGCCTCTACCTTGATCACCTAACACGCCTTTAAATACAGCTAAACTCTTTGAATTAGGTACATTATGGTTCACACGGATTGTTGTATCGTGGTGGCGCTTAACATCGGCATGATAGGCACCATTAATGCGAATATCCGCATGCTCACCATCAATATCACATAAGGTTTCGTTACGAATAATCTCACCACCAAGATTTAAGGTGAAACCATCATAAACTGAACCTTTATCCGCCTTGATAGTTGTTAAGCCATAGGCAGAACTATGATCTGCTTCTTTCTGAAGAATATAATGACCTAAATTCGCATCACGGCCTAACTGAATTTCAGAAACCGCATTACCGAAACTTTGCATTTCACCAGAAACACCTACATGGCTTTCCAGTATTGTCGCAGCAGCACCATCACCCAAGCGGATGGAATGACGTGGATGGAAACTTACCGCTTCATCGCCTGTATAAGTCAAGGAAACCAAATGAATTGGTTTTTCCATCATCACAGCACGATCTAGTTCCAAATATAAGCCATCTGCGAGATAGGCCGTATTTAACGCCGCCAACGCAGAAGCATCTATATCGACAGAAGCGTTTAGCACATTTTCGAAACTATCAGGATCAGCCTCAATAGCCTCTGCTAAACTTCCAAGCTTGACGCCATTTGGCAGTTCACCGATCGCAGACAATTCCGCATCAAAAATACCATTCACAAAAACGATTCTATGTGCATCAATATTCGGAACGGCTTTTGGTAACGCAGCCATAGATATGGAAAAATCTTTTGTCGCCAATGAAAAATCCACATTACGAAGTTTTTTCAAATTTGTGAATTTCCAGTCTTCTAGACGATTAGTTGGCAAACCAAGACGTTCATATGCGTTTTTAGCTTCAATGCGACGGTTGGTCATCCATTCCACCTGTGCCAACGGCAAATCAACAGGGGAATATCCAAAACCGCGCAAGAAGGGATCAATTACTTCAGACATAGGCCTTCTTCCTTACGCAGCAGAACCGAATTCCGCATAACCTGTTTTTTCCAATTCCAGTGCCAAATTCTTGTCACCGGATTTTACAATTTTGCCCTCTGCCAAGACATGCACAAAATCTGGCACTAGATAATCCAACAAACGTTGATAATGCGTGATACAAAGCACACCACGTTCAGGGCTACGCAAACGATTTACACCTTCTGCAACCACACGTAATGCGTCGATATCCAAACCGGAATCTGTTTCGTCAAGCAACGCAAGTTTTGGCTCTAACAATGCCATTTGCAAAGTTTCGTTACGTTTTTTCTCACCACCAGAAAAACCAACATTCACTGGGCGTTTCAACATATCATCCGGCATGCCAAGCTCTTTAGATTTGGAACGCATCAATTTTACAAATTCCAAGCCATCTAATTCAGCTTCGCCATGATATTTACGTTTTGCGTTCAAGGCATGCTTCAGGAAGGTAGTATTGGTAATGCCTGGAATTTCTACCGGATATTGGAATGCAAGAAATAAACCTTCACAAGCGCGTTCATTCGCTTCCAATTCAAATAAATCTTTACCATCAAAAGTAACGGAACCACCTGTTACTTCATAGCCTTCGCGGCCAGATAACACATAAGACAATGTGGATTTACCAGCGCCATTTGGGCCCATAATGGCATGAACTTCACCTGGACGGATTGTCAGGTTCACACCTTTTAAAATTTCTTTACCATGTATTGTGGCGTGTAAGTCTTTAATTTCTAATAGCGACATATTTTTAATCCTGATTTAGCTGTTAGCTATCGCTTAAATAAACTTCTAATTCGTGCTGTCGTTTTATCGACTAACCCACGCTTCCTTCCAGTGAAATCCCGATCAGCTTTTGCGCTTCAACCGCGAATTCCATTGGCAGGGTTTGCATTACTTCTTTACAGAAACCGTTCACAATTAATGAAACCGCCTCTTCTTCATCCATACCGCGTTGCAGGCAATAGAAAAGCTGGTCTTCACTGATTTTTGAAGTTGTTGCCTCATGTTCCAGTTTCGCGCTTGGGTTTTTACTTTCAATATAAGGAACTGTATGAGCTCCACAATTGGAACCAACCAGCAAACTATCACATTGTGTATAATTCACTGCGCCTTGCGCACGTGGGGAAACACGGACCAAACCACGATAGGTTTGATCAGATTTCCCTGCGGAAATACCTTTGGAAATGATCTTGGATTTTGTGTTCTTACCCAAATGGATCATCTTCGTACCAGTATCGGCTTGCTGCATATTATTTGTAATAGCAACTGAATAAAATTCACCAATAGAACCATCGCCCTGCAGAATACAACTTGGATATTTCCACGTGATTGCAGAGCCGGTTTCAACCTGCGTCCAGCTTACTTTGGAATTCGTACCACGACATGCTGCACGTTTTGTTACAAAGTTATAAATACCACCTTTGCCGTCTTCATCACCGGGATACCAGTTTTGAACGGTGGAATATTTCACTTCTGCATCATTTAAAACAACAATCTCAACAATCGCTGCATGAAGTTGGTTTTCATCACGTTGTGGCGCTGTACAGCCTTCGAGATAACTTACATAAGAATTATCATCCGCAACAATTAATGTGCGTTCAAACTGACCCGTCTCTTCTGCATTAATCCGGAAATAGGTGGATAATTCCATCGGGCAATGAACGCCTTTTGGAATATAAACAAAAGACCCATCCGTAAACACCGCGCTATTCAAGCAGGCATGTTTGTTATCTGTATGGGGAACAACAGATCCTAGATATTTTTTTACCAACTCAGGATGTGTTTTTACAGCTTCTGAAATTGAACAGAAAACAATCCCTTTTTCTTCCAAAGTCTTCTTATAGGTAGTCGCGACGGATACAGAATCAAACACCGCATCCACAGCCACCTTTGGTGACCCAACGACACCAGCAAGAACTTCTTGCTCTCTTAAAGGAATGCCGAGCTTCTCATATGTCTCAAGTAACTTAGGATCAACTTCATCCAAAGATTTTGGCTTATCTGCGTCAGATTTCGGTGCCGCGTAATAGTAGATACCATTATAGTCGATTGGCGGTACGTTGAGTTTGGCCCAATCGGGATCATCCATTGTTTTCCAATGGTCATATGCCTCTAAACGTTTTTCAAGCAACCATTCAGGTTCCTCTTTCTTCGCGGAAATAAAACGAATGACTTCTTCGCATAATCCCTTAGGCGCGCGTTCCATTTCGATTTCTGTGACAAAACCATATTTATATTTGTCACCACCAGCATCGATATCTTTTACTTTTTCAATGGTTTCCGTTGTGGCCGCCATTATCCTTGATCCTTCGCTAATGCAGATTGATCTGCTTTTTGTTTTTGACTATTTTTCAGTCCGGTTGAAAGTGGGTTCATATTTATGAAATCAGGTATGCCTGCATCTTTATTAATATCTGCTAAAGATACAGATTCTAACGCGGCCTTAACTGCCATGTTGATCGGATCCCAACGTCCACGCATCGGACAAAGATCTTCCACATCGCAGGCACCTTCAGCGCCATCTACACAAGCTGTCAGGGCCACAGGCCCATCCAGTGCCGCAATAACCTCAGCAACACTCACTTGTTCCGCAGAACGTTCCAGAGCATAACCGCCGCCAGCGCCCCGTTTAGACACAATCACATTAGCTTTCGCCAACAGCTTCAGAATTTTTGCCACGGTCGGTTGAGGTAGCTTTGTTACCTCAGCCAAATCAGGCGCAGTCGTGTTTTCCCCCTTAAGATCAGCCATCTGACCAAGGACGATCACACCGTAATCTGTAAGCTTGCTTAAACGAAACACAATAGCCTCTAACTTTAAACCGTACTAAATTAGTACTGATTGCTTATTTACGCCTTTTTTCGGCTTTTTCAAGAGAAAAAATTGATTTATATCAATGTTAAGAGTCGTTCTTAATTGTGTTAATAATTACTCTTAACTGCATAAAAAAGGCTTCGAAATTCAGATCATTTCGAAGCCCTAAATTGAGAATAATTTTTAGTTTAAGGTTTTGATGTTGAAGGCGGATTATCATCTGGCGGCAAAACTGCACCTGCAATAGCCTGCTTATCCTCTTCCGACAGATTATCTGCGTCTATATTTTTTCCATCTTCCCCGGCCAAACGCACAGTAACTTCACGATGGGCAAACTTAATACCTTCCTTCGCAAATAACTCACGGATTTGCGAATAAACCAATTTACGCGCAACAAACTGCTCTCCCGGTTTAGTCATAAACTTCACACGCAGAATCATCGCCGAATCTTCCATTTTATAGACACCTTGCGATTTTAATGGTTGAAGGAAGGATTCTCCAACTTCGGGATGTTCCAATAACTGCTGCCCCAGATTTTTGATGAGTTTCCGAACTTTCTCCACATCTGTGTCATAAGTCACACGCAATGTAAGCTTCATCATCACCCAATCGCGGGAATAGTTAGTTAGATGCAAAATTTCGCCAAAGGGAATAGTATGTAAAGCGCCCAGATGATGACGAAGTTGCAAAGAACGAATTGAGATACGTTCAACTGTCCCTTTAACGGTCCCTAGATCGATATATTCACCTTTACGAAATGCATCATCAATTAAAAAGAAAGCGCCTGAAAAAATATCTCGAATCAACGTCTGGGCACCGAATCCCACAGCCAATCCAACGACACCTGCACCTGCAAATAATGGTGCAACATCAACCCCCATTTCAGATAAGACAATCATTCCTGAAATGACAAGAACTGTGAATAGTAAGGCGTTTCTAAACATTGGCAATAAGGTAGCAAGACGGGAAGCTGCACTTGCACCGCCCCCCTCATCCCCGGGTTCAGGTTCAGCTACATCACCAAGTTCATCTGCAATTTTATTATCAATCGTAATTTTGATCGCTTCATAAATCATATAAGCAAAAAATAGGACGATAAGAATATCAAAGAATTCAACAACCATTCCATCTTCCGCTAATGGATCAAGCCCCCATGCGCGTAATACGATCCCCAAGAAAACAACAGATACGATGATCCGGGCACCCTTCACACATAATGCTTTTAAACTTTTACGATCTGCCTGCAAAACGCTTTCAGCAATATCCTCAACTTGCTCATCTTGTTGTTCTAACTTAGCAAAAATCCGTTCAATAACGATGAGGAACAACCCATATACTGCCAAGCTTAGATACGCCCAGAAAAACGGAGACAAAGCCAACCCAATACCGGTAGGCCATCCCATTAAAAGGCTAACAGATACTTTTGCCCAAGCAGCTAAAACATAAATGATAGCAAGCAAATGCCAGATACGGCTGATAATCTCTAAAAATGGGCTAGGCTTATCTGCCTTACTTAGAGAACGAATAAAAACTCTGATCTTTCGTGAACGATAAATCACCAATGCCGATGTCGCGACAACAATGATGGTGGTCCCAATCAGCAGGATAAGTTTATAGGATTGACTATGAACACCAATGTCACCAAGCCAAAAGCATATCAGAACAGTCGCTATTCCAAACGAAATCAGAAGAGTAAAGTCACGGTAAAAACCACGCGCCTGTTCATCATTCATTGGTAGAACTCTATATTCAGGCACATCCAATCCAGATAAATTATAAAAGATATAATGAACTAAGACAAAACTACTACCGATAGATATTACCGCTAACTGAGTAGTCAATTCCGCCCCACCTGAATCATTCGTCAGATAAGCTAGTAGCGTCGCGATTACGAATGCAACACCGGTTGCAATTGCCTGCATAAATCCGCGGAACCACAAGAAAGATAGTTTTTCACTAACGTCCTTTGGCTCTTCTTTAAAAAAATGTGCAAACTGATTACGAGCCCAATTATTTACGAAACGTAATCCCAGTAATCCGACACCAAAATATAACAAGGCCAAAGCAAGAGTTGGGAACAACCAAGACATATCCCCCGCCGTTGTTACTTCTCTTAATGCAAACAACACCTGTTCTTGAAAGACTGGAAGCTCATAAAAAAGCTCCCACAATCGATTACGCAATTCGGTTCCGAAAGTGGTTTCCATACCTATCCCCTTAAGATGAAATTTTCACTTTATGAAAAAATTTATTCTGTTGGTTTTACTTTATTCCAATGAGCATCGGCAGCTTGGACCATTTCGTCAAGATTATTACTCTGCCAGCGCTTCTTTCCAACATTCGCACCAAACAAGTATAGCTTCTTTTTGTGGATCAACCAAACCTGCGGATCACCGCCATGAATATTACCTAAACTCATTTGATTAGAGCAGTACCCACCATATTGAGGGGCGTATAGTTTGGGGTCTTTAATAAATGCATCTCGACCTTCTTTAGACGTAAAATGCCAAACCGCGCCATTCCATTTATAACTAAACTCTTCAGTCCCTGCTTCTTCCTGTCCTCTATCGTGATATGACAAAGGATCATAACCTTCAATGGCAGTGTTACTGAAAAATCCTGTATGGACAGGATCAAGCGCAAAAGCAGTAGAGATTTGCATCGACGCAAACATCCCTGCGGTTAATAAGAATATCAAAGAGGCCCGTTTCATCATAGATAAAACTAAACGGAAAACTGATTAAAAAATCAAATCACAAAACTGTCAGGAAGACACCAATATCCCAACACTGCGCTGATCAACGGTTACATTCATCGGCATAATGTATGGCCCATCCCCATCCATTTGAATGTCACTCTCTTTCGCGGTTTCAAATTGAACCTCATTGGTTTTTAACACCGTAACATCACGTGACAAATGCAAACGTCCTAATGCCAAATTCACACCGTAACATAATGCTGCACAATATCCGTATAATGGTAGCAAGATGACATAAAGTTCATCAGAACTTATATCCGCATCTGGCGCCACAATAAATGGCCCCCCATATCTTGCAGCTCTGGTTACGATAACAGTATTAGCTACTAATCTTTGCCCGTTTACCCGAACACGAATAAATGGTGGCTTTTGATTCAGAACTTTAAACGCAGCAACTACATATGCCGCCCCCCCAATAAAACGCTTTAGCCCTGAATTAACAATATTTACAACCCGCGAGTCTATTCCACTGCTTGCCATTAACAAAAATCGACGCTTATCAGCTAACCCCGGATAAACTTTTTTGAAGCGTCCAGATTCTATGATAGGAATGATCTTGTTTAAATCACTTGGTAAAGCGAGCTCCCAAGCCAACACATTAGCTGTCCCCATAGGCAAAACAGCAATACTCGGTGCAGGTTTTGCTTCATCACGCTGACATAGACCATTTACGATTTCATTAATCGTACCATCCCCGCCTGCAGCAACAATGACATCAATATCCTCTGCTTCATAGGCAAGCTTTTCAGCATGTCCCGCACGTTCTGTCAGGATCATGGAAACCTCGTGTCCACGTTCAGTAAGAAGATGCAATAATTTTAGCATCTTGTTTTCACGCCAACGTGTAATGAGAGGTCGCCCTGCAATGGGGTTATGAATAATAAGAATACGTCTTTTCATAAACAAGCTATGCCAAGATTTGTTTTAAGATTTCGTTACAATTCCGTTTCAACCCTATGAAATTTGCGGTTTGACGCAAAATCTTAACAAAGCCCCCCTAGGTTTCGACCACAAAGATTCGAGGAACTGATTCGGTTTGATCCAAGTTCGTTTGAAAGGAAGCGTTATGAAGATGAACACACCGAGAGTCACAAAATATCGCAGTATTTGGATTTCTGACATTCATCTTGGGACGAAAGGATGTCAGGCAGATAAACTTTTGAGCTTTTTAAAGCATAATGAAAGTGACTATCTGTATCTTGTCGGGGATATCATTGACGGTTGGCGTTTGAAGCGAAGCTGGTATTGGCCTCAAAGCCACAATGATGTTGTTCAAAAAATCCTCCGTAAAGTCCGTAAAGGCACAAAAGTAATTTATGTGCCCGGCAACCATGATGAATTTGCCCGTGAATATGTGAACCATCATTTTGGGGGGGTGGACGTTCAGGAACGCGCTTTTCACAAAACAGCAGATGGCAAAGAGCTTCTTGTAATACACGGGGACGAGTTTGATGTTGTTGTAAGATATGCAAAATGGTTAGCGCTTCTAGGTGATGGTATCTACACCATGCTTTTAGTGATCAATAATTGGTATAATAAGATACGCGAAAAAATGGGGCGCCCTTATTGGTCTCTATCCCAATATCTGAAACTTAAAGTTAAAAACGCCGTTCAGTTTATTGCTGAATATGAAGAGGCCATCGCTAAAGCCGCGAAGAATGCGAAGGTAGACGGCGTGGTTTGTGGTCATATCCATCACCCAGAAATGAGAGATATCGACGGCATACTTTATTGCAATGACGGGGATTGGGTCGAAAGTTGTTCCGCCCTTGTTGAACATATGGATGGGCGACTTGAATTGGTCGAATGGACATCAACAGAACCCGTATTCATAAAATCAGAAGAGACGGAAGCTTCATGCGCATACTAATAATTACCGACGCTTGGTATCCACAAATCAATGGCGTCGTAAGAACTCTATCCTCTATGCAGGAAGAATTAATCAAAATGGGAAATGACGTGCGTATGGTTACACCAGAAGCATATAAAACAGTTCCATGCCCTACTTATCCAGAAATTCGTCTTTCTTTGGTAACTCCGAAAGCAATCGAGAAAGTCGTCAAAAAGTTCATGCCTTGCGCTATTCATATAGCAACAGAGGGTCCTTTAGGTCTCGCCGCAAGAAGTTATTGCCGTAAGAAGAAACTTCCCTTTACCACGGCCTTTCACACCCGTTTCCCTGAATATGTTGAAGCACGTTTTCGTATTCCTGAAAACTGGATTTATCCAGTCATGCGTTGGTTTCATAAACATTCGACCAATGTTATGGCGCCAACTCCAACAGTTGTTGAAAACTTGCGCGCACATAAGTTCCACAATGCATGTCTTTGGGGGCGTGGCGTCGATGTTGATCTTTTCAAACCAGGCCCGAAAGCGGCACTCCCCAAAGACAAAATTCAAAAAGACAAACCCATATTGCTATCGGTTGGGCGTATTGCCGTCGAAAAAAATATCGCAGCCTTCCTTGATCTTGATATCGATGCCAACAAAGTCGTTGTCGGTGACGGGCCTATGATGAATGAATTGGTACGTAAATATCCCGACGTTATCTTTGTGGGGGCCAAACATGGCGAAGAATTAGTTTCCTATTATAATTGTGCCGATGCTTTCATCTTCCCAAGCCTCACAGATACTTTTGGATTAGTTATGTTGGAGGCCCTTGCATGCGGCACACCTGTTGCGGCCTATCCGGTTATGGGGCCTAAAGATGTCATCACTGATCCCACTGCGGGTTGCTTAGACCATGACTTGAAAACCGCCGTCTTGAAAGCATTGGGGCTTAAGCGAGAAGATTGCCGTAAATTTGCAGAAAAACAATCATGGAAAGCCAGTGCAGAAACATTCCGTTCTTACTTACATGAATTTGACCCTAAGCTGATCGATCGTAGTTATGTAGAACCCACAACAGCTGAAGAAGAGAATATCCCTGTTTCAGCTGTTGCCGGCATAGCGTCTTCTACAAAGACATCAGACTAGCATTACCGCCTGCTGCTGTCGTATCTGTACTTACGGTACGTTCTGCAGCAAAACGGTATAGATAGCGTGGTCCGCCCGCTTTTGGTCCCGTACCTGATAGCCCCTCACCACCAAAGGGTTGAACGCCAACAATAGCGCCAATCTGATTGCGGTTCACATAGGTATTCCCCACATGTAATCGTGATTTAATATACTCAATGCGGGCTTCGATACGGCTATGAATTGCTAGGGTCAAACCAAAACCTGTGGCATTCACTGCATCAATCACGTCATCAAGTTGGTCAGCCTTATAACGCAAGACATGCAATATCGGGCCAAAGACTTCTTTTTCCAATTGAACAATAGAATCGATTTCAAACATATGCGGTGCAACAAAGGTCCCGTCCTGACATTCTTTTGGCAAGTCTAGCGCCCCAAGCATCTTTGCCTCTTTCTTCATGCGGGCCACATGGTCCATCAAACCTTTACGTGCCTCATCATCAATCACTGGGCCGATATCAGTTTCAAGAATGGATGGATCCCCAAGGCTTAATTCTTCCATCGCCCCTTTAATCATTTCAATTTGCTTATCAGCAATATCTTCTTGCACACAAAGAATACGCAAAGCAGAGCAACGTTGCCCCGCGGATTGGAAAGCCGACATTAACACATCCCGTGTCACTTGTTCCGGCAAGGCAGAACTATCGACGATCATCGCATTTTGCCCACCTGTTTCCGCGATCAACGAAATGATCGGGCCATTGCGATCCGCTAACATACGATTGATAAGACGTGATGTTTCTGTCGATCCCGTAAAGGCAACCCCGCCCAAACGTGGGTCCGTCAATAAGGGCGTGCCAATAGTTGGTCCCTCACCCGGTAGAAGATGCAAAACATCCCCCGGCACACCAGCTTTTAACAACAATTTCACAGCTTCATACGCAATGATAGATGTTTGTTCCGCAGGCTTTGCAATAACCGCGTTACCTGCTGCCAGCGCGGCTGTAACCTGCCCCGCAAAAATCGCCAGAGGGAAGTTCCACGGGGAGATACATAAAAACACCCCACGCCCGTGCAAACTGATCTGATTATCTTCGCCTGTTGGTCCCGGTAGCTGAAGAGGTTCTGCAAATTCAGCGGCAGCTCGTTCTGCATAATAGCGCAAGAAATCAACAGCTTCGCGTAATTCTGCAATGGCATCTTGAAGGGTTTTGCCCGCTTCCTTCATGATAATTGCCATTAACTTACTACCATTTTCTTCGAATAGATCCGCAGCTTTATTCAAGATACGCCCCCGTTCAACCGCATTGATTATATCCCAAGCCGGTTGGGCGCGTAACGCACGTTCCAAGGCACGAGTTGCCATAGATGCCGATGCAAACTGGACAGTGCCGACGATTTCTTTTCTATTGGCGGGGTTTAATACAGGTTGGGGCATTCCTTCCTGATCCTTGCCGCCGATCAATGGGCCCGCAAACCAGTCCTCTTTCTGAGCTAGAACCATTTCTTCTGATGTTTTTGAAATCACATCCGGATGGCGAATATCTAAGCCTTCAGAATTTTTGCGCTCATCCCCAAACATATCTTTAGGAAGTGCAATTTTTGGATGTGCCTTAATCGGCATATCCGCAACCTTACGGATTGGATCAGCAATAATATCAGAAATAGGCGCTGTTTCATCGACAATACGATTTACAAAAGAACTATTCGCGCCATTTTCCAAAAGACGACGAACCAAATAAGCAAGTAAATCTTCATGGCTGCCCACAGGGGCATAAACACGCACGGGACGACCATTTGCTTCACCCTCTTGATCAGCAAAACCCACCACTTGATCATAAAGCGCATCGCCCATTCCATGCAGGCATTGATATTCAAATTCTGTGCTGCATGCGATCTCCATAATCGCAGATAAACTATGCGCATTATGGGTTGCAAAACATGGATAAAAGGCATCTGGCGCAGCCAATAACTTTTTCGCACATGCCAGATAAGATACATCCGTATTGGCTTTTTGGGTAAAGACCGGATAGCCATCCAAGCCTTGTTCTTGTGCCAATTTGATTTCCGTATCCCAATAGGCGCCTTTCACCAAACGCACCATAAAACGGCGGTTATAACGACGGCCCAGATCAGTCAGGAAATCCACCAGTGGCACACAACGTTTTTGATAAGCCTGGATCGCAAGACCAAGACCTTGCCATTTTTCGATAGAAGTTTCCTGACAAATTGCTTCCAGAATATCGAGGGAGATATCCAGACGATCCGCTTCTTCCGCATCAATGCAAAGGCCGATATCATAATCCGCCGCCAGTTTACATAGATGTATAATCTTGGGCACCATTTCAGCCATCACGCGATCTGTTTTGGCAAATTCATAACGTGGATGCAGGGCCGATAGTTTCACAGACACACCGGGGGAATTAATCACCCCGCGCCCATTGGCTTCCTTACCAATGGCATGAATTGCATTTTGATATTCTTCATAATACCGTTCCGCATCTTTCATGGTGCGGGCCGCTTCGCCTAGCATATCGTAACTATAACGATACCCTTTCTTTTCCATTTCCTTAGCACGTTTCAGGGCCTCCCCAATATTGCGGCCCATCACAAATTGTTTGCCAAGGATTTTCATGGCCTGCACCACGGCCTGACGGATAACAGGTTCGCCGGAACGATGAACCATCTTTTTCAAGACAGAGGCCCAGCCGCCCTTACCACTTTCTTCCATCTGCACCACACGTCCGGTCAACATCAAGGCCCATGTGGACGCATTCACAAAAGAGGATTCCGATTTTCCAAGATGGGCTTCCCAATTCGCCCCACCGATCTTGTCACTGATCAAGGCATCTGCGGTTTCCTTATCAGGAATACGCAATAAGGCTTCTGCCAGACACATCAAGATCACGCCTTCTTCGGACGATAATTCATATTCATGCATAAAGGCATCAATACCCGAAGATTTCACCCGCTCTTTGCGCACCTTACTCACCAATTTCAAGGCACGATCATAAATACGATCTTTCATATCGGATGAAAGTTCCGCCTGTTGTAATCTTTCTGCGACACATTTTTCTTCATCCATGGAATAGGCATCACGGATGGCTTGGCGCAGGTTTGTTGCTTCTTTTAATGGCGCACGCAATAGCATGTAGGGATACTCCTTAAATCAAATCCTCCCCTTAAGAATATCAAACCAACAAAAGAATGTGCTTCTATATTTTAAAATTACACGATATATTCACTATTATTTTGATATTTTTATAGTGAATAATTCTGTTATGAATGAAATTGATAAACCATTGGACCAGATTGACCGCAATATCCTGCGTGAATTGCAAAAAAATGGACGAATCTCCAACGTAGACCTTGCCAAGGCAATCAACCTAAGCCCTACCCCTTGCTTGGAGCGTGTCCGCCGTCTGGAACGCCAAGGTTATATCAAAGGGTACCAAGCCATCCTTGATCCCGACAAACTGGATCAATCTTTACTGGTATTTGTAGAAGTCAAATTAGACCACACCACATCTGATGTTTTTGATGAATTAAAAGGCTGGGTAAACCGCACCCCGGAAGTGGTGGAATGCCATATGACCGCGGGCGGCTTTGATTACCTTCTCAAAGTCCGCGTCAAAGATATGAATGCCTACCGCCACCTGCTTGGCGAAGAACTCACCGCACTCCGCGGCGTTACCACCACCTCCACCTTTGTGGTGATGGAAGCGGTCAAGGATGGAAATGAAGTTTGGGTGCCCGCTACTTGATGCTATCAAGCATCTTTTTCAAAACATATGATTTAAAAAAGTAAGACATTCCCGAATGCGCCCCACTTTTACTTTCAATTAAATGGCCTGCATTTATACCGACCAAATACATTTCTCTATATGACGAATCCACAATCCCTTCACCTCGTACACCGCGTTGAATTGCAAAAACAGGACTCCCTGAAGAGCCACTAAAGGAAAAAGCTTCGTATGCCACACAAGTACCATTCACCCCTTTTTCAGGCAATTTATAGTCAAACCTTGGGTCACTAGATATTACTCCTTCTCGCATTAATGGGCGATAATCTTCACCATACCATTCAGGAAAACCAGAAAACACTAATCGGTCAGAACAAATGAATGCACCATCAGAATAAATAGTTTCTGTAGCTATCCAGTCATAAGGAACTATAAAATCTAATTTAATAGGGCCTCCAACATCGCAAGCTAATTGTCCTCCAGTCCTAATAACTGCAACATCTTCATCCTCATTGACATTGTGAAAAACTAAATATTGCGGCATTAACGCGCTAACAAGCTTAACTGGTTTGCCATGTGCGTCATTTTGCCAAAACTTCACCTGAATTCTACCAAGCTCATAACCTTGATGTTTATATTTTGAATGACCGTACTCCAAATCTACAATATGACGATTGGTAATAAAAAAAACTTCATCAGATGAACCATAGACGAAAAACCCTGTTCCCACGCCTGTCTTTGATTGTCCACTCACACCGTTATAAAAGGTTGTTTTAACCCAAACGGCTGTATAATTTAAATTGGGATGAATCATAAGTTTGTCGATATTAAACCGTTGAAGTAATTAATCGTCTCTTTTAAACCATCTTCCAGCGCGACTTTTGGTTCCCAGTTTAGCTCACTCTTCGCCAAAGAGATATCTGGTTGGCGTTGGGTTGGGTCATCTTGTGGTAAGGGCTTATAGATGATTTTGGATGTACTGTTGGGGATCAGTTTCAGGGTGAGTTCGGCTAACTCCCCAATTTCAAATTCCCCCGGGTTCCCCAAATTAACAGGACCAATAAAATCATCACGGCTGTTATTCATCATGGCCTGCATACCGTCTAGCAAGTCATCTACATAACAGAAGGATCGGGTTTGCGTGCCATCGCCATAAATAGTGATGTCTTCGTTATGCAAAGCTTGCCAGATAAAGTTACTGACCACACGACCATCTTGGGGATGCATATTCGGGCCATAAGTATTGAAAATACGGATCACTTTGATATCGGTTTGATATTGGCGGTGATAGTCGAAAAATAATGTTTCTGCACAACGTTTGCCTTCATCATAACAAGACCTTGGGCCAATCGGGTTTACACGTCCCCAATAATCTTCCTTTTGCGGATGGATTTCCGGATCACCATAAACTTCAGACGTTGACGCTTGAAGAATGCGTGCATTGATACGTTTGGCGAGACCCAACATATTGATGGACCCATGCACCGCCGTTTTAACGGTCTGCACCGGATTATATTGATAATGCACAGGGGATGCAGGACATGCCAGATGATAAACCTGATCCACCTCCACATAGAGGGGGAAGGTTACATCATGACGTTGGAATTCAAAATTATGTTCATCCATCAAATGCTGGATATTACGTTTGCGTCCGGTGAAAAGATTATCCGCACAAATCACATCATGCCCTGCCTTTACCAGACGATCACAAAGATGGGAGCCTATAAAACCAGCACCGCCCGTCACAAGAATGCGTTTTTCCAACATAGATCGGCTCCCTACCCCATTGCAATCAAGGTTTAAACAGTTGGGTCATCCCGTGTCTGTACCATCAATTTGCCAAAGTTTTTTGACGTCAGCATATCAATGAATGATTCGGGCATTTTCTCAAAGCCTTGTTTTATATCCTCTTTATGCTGAAGCTTGCCTTCCTTGGCCCAGCTCGCCAATTGTTGACGGGCTTCGATGATATCTTCTTCGCCATAATCGAAAATCAGGAAACCTTGCATTTTAGCACGTGCCACTAGGACCTGACGCATAAAGCGTTGCCCCATATCCGGTTCTTCAAATTTACCTGCTAAGGAAATGGTGCCACAGATAATAATGCGCGAAAATGGTGCAAGATTTTTCATCGCCGCATCATGGATAGGCCCCGCCGTGTTATCAAAGAAAACATCCACACCATCGGGACATGCTTCTTTCATCGCCGCCTCCAGATCATCCACGCCGCGATAATTGATCCCGGCTTCATAACCAAGGCTTGCGCAATAATCCAATTTATCTTGGGATGAAGCCACCGCCACAGGGCGTGCGCCTTTAATCTTGGCAATTTGTCCTGCGATCTGTCCCACCGCCCCGCTTGCCGCAGAAATAACAACGGTATCGCCTGCTTTTGGCTGTCCAATATCACGTAAAGCAAGATAGGCCGTTAAGCCCGGCATACCAAGATAACCGATCGCAGAATGAATAGGACCAAGGGATTGGTCCACTTTATGCAACTTCTTGCCATTGCCTAAATCCACATTCAAAGCCGCATAATCCTGCCAGCCAAAATTGATATTCTCAACAATATCCCCTACCTGATAATCAGGATGGTTTGAGGTTACAATTTCCGCAACGGCCCCGCCATGCATACAATCCCCGATACTAACACCTGCCGCATAATTGGCAGCCGCACTGATCCGTCCGCGCATATAAGGGTCAAGAGAAAGATAGATGGCATGGGCCAACACTTGCCCCTCACCGATGGTTGGTATTTCGCCTTCAACCATTTTAAAATTTTCAACAGATGGCATGCCTGTTGGATGATTTGTCAGAACCCATTGGCGGTTTATTTCAGACATATGATTAACCTTTAGCTTTTGAATAAAGCTTCGGCTGCCCCTTGGGCGCCTTGCTTTTTCAAGATGGCTTCTTCTACACGTTTAATCTCTGCATTTAGGGCATCAATATAGTCACCTAATGCTTCAATCGACATTTCTTCTAAATCAAGTGGTGTCGCTAAATTCGGACGTAGTGGTTCCAGATCATCCGTATCCATTTTCTAAACTCCCTTTGCAGCAAAAAACGCATCGTTTTTATTTTACATTTTTGTCGACTATGCGCAGTATCAAATGATCCGCAAATGGGCGCAAGCAAATAGAATTCACAAGATATCTGAATAGAGGTTATCCATGACAGTTCCATCCATGATGCAAGCCGTAGAAATCAGTGAAGCTGGTGGGCCTGAAGTTTTGAAATCTTGTACGCGCCCTACCCCGGAAATCAAAGCAGGTGAAATCTTGATCAAGGTCGCCGCAGCAGGGGTTAATCGCCCCGATTGTTTACAACGTGCTGGCCTTTACCCTGCACCCAAAGATGCAAGTGACCTGCCGGGCCTAGAAGTCGCAGGTGAAGTGGTTGGCGTTGGTGCAAATGTGCATCAATGGGAAATTGGCGATAAGGTATGTGCCCTTACCCCTGGTGGTGGCTATGCCGAATATTGTATGGCACCTGCCGGACATGCATTGCCTTGGCCCAAAGATTATGACGCCGTAAAAGCCGCGGCCCTCCCAGAAACTTTCTTTACCGTATGGACCAATGTCTTTGATCGTGTTGGATTACAAGCTGGAGAAACATTATTAGTCCATGGCGGTAGTAGCGGTATTGGCACCACAGCTATTCAACTGGCAAAAGCTTTTGGCGCTAAAATCATCATCACAGCAGGTTCAGATAAAAAATGTGACTTTTGCAAAGAACTTGGGGCTGATCTAACCCTCAATTACAAAACCCAAGATTGGGAGGCGGAGGTTCAATCCGCCACGGATGGCAAAGGTGTGAATGTTATTTTTGATATGGTCGGTGCCCCCTATATGCAGAAAAATTTAAACTGCCTTGCCGTAGAAGGACGTTATGCTCTACTCGCTTTCTTAAAAGGTCCTAAAGCGGAACTAAACATGACTCGCGTTTTAACAGACCGCTTAACCATCACAGGGTCAACTCTAAGACCTCAATCTATCGATGCAAAAAATAAAATTGCAAATCGTCTTTATGAGCGAGTTTGGCCTTTGTTGAATAGTGGCAAAGTGAAACCGATCATTCACTCAACCTTTTCTCTTGAAGAGGCAGATAAAGCCCATGCCCTAATGGAAAGCTCAGATCATATGGGGAAAATTATTCTCAAAATTTAGCAATTGAGCATTTTAGTATAAAGGGCGCTTTTTACAGATTGTCATAAATGGTATAAATAAAGAAATCAGCGGGGTGATACTTTAATTTCTTTCAGAATCATCCCATATTTGTGTAAGATGGAAATTATTACGCATTTGAGGAAATTAATGCCTTTGAACGCAGAAGAAAAACATGGTCTGAAAGCTGAACGAGATCAGGCTAAAAATGATGATAAACTTGCTTTAGAGCCACTCAAAATGGCGGGCCCCGATCGCGACAATAATGATGATCGCGATGGCGATACAGGTTTACTTACCAAGACAAAACCAAAAACCAAAAAACCTTCAATGTATAAGGTTTTATTGCTGAATGATGATTATACACCAATGGAATTTGTGGTGCATGTTTTGCAATCTATCTTTAACAAAGGACAAGAAGACGCTGTAACCATCATGTTGCATGTACATCAAAAAGGTGTCGGTGTCTGTGGTGTTTACCCTTATGAAATTGCAGAAACCAAAGTCACACAAGTGATGGATTTAGCCCGAATGGAGCAACATCCGTTGCAATGTACTTTGGAAAAAGACTCCTAAATCATAACTATTAAGATTTGGGATCAAAACTGTCCCTCTTGAAAAGACGTATACAGAAGACAAAGTAAGTAGATAGAAGAAAAATAAAAGAATACGGAAGGAAAAGAATATATGTTGTCGAAAACCTTAGAGGAAACACTCCACCGCGCGCTTGCCTATGCAGCGTCACGTCGTCATGAATATGCAACGCTTGAGCATCTTTTGCTTTCCCTGACGGAAGATCAAGATAGTGTGGCAGTCATGCGGGCATGTGGTGTTGATATTGATCGCCTCCGGAACGACATTATCGATTTCCTGAACAATGACTTAAATGATCTTGTGTCTTTGGCAGATGGCGAACCGTCACCAACAGCGGGCTTCCAGCGTGTATTGCAACGCGCAGCTGTTCATGTGCAATCTTCTGGTCGTGAAGAAGTTACAGGTGCCAATGTATTAGTCGCCATTTTCTCTGAACGGGACAGTCATGCAGTATACTTCCTGCAAACTCAGGATATGAGCCGCTATGACGCGGTGACATATATGAGCCACGGCATTGCTAAATCGGACAGTATGGAAGATGCAGAAGCCATTGGACAAGTTGGTGGCACAGAAGAAGGCATGGATGCAGAAAGCGTTAATGGCAAAGCCAACGAAGCTTTGGAAAACTATTGCGTGAATCTGAATGAAAAAGCGGAAAATGGTAAGATCGACCCGTTGATTGGTCGTTCTGAAGAAGTTGATCGTACAGTTCAAATCCTATGCCGCCGGACCAAAAACAATCCTTTATTGGTTGGTGATCCGGGGGTTGGTAAAACCGCAATTGCCGAAGGTCTGGCAAAGCGTATTGTTGATAAGCAAGTACCCGATGTCTTACAAGAAGATACAATCTTCTCCCTTGATATGGGTGCATTACTTGCAGGGACACGCTATCGCGGTGATTTTGAAGAACGCTTAAAAGCAGTAATGAAAGAGTTAGAAGAATATGAGGGGGGTATCCTCTTCATTGACGAAATTCATACGATCATTGGCGCAGGGGCAACGTCTGGTGGTGCTATGGATGCGTCCAACCTCCTGAAACCAGCATTGGCGAATGGTGGTTTACGTTGCATAGGTTCTACAACCTACAAAGAATATCGTGGACATTTTGAAAAAGACCGTGCCTTAAGCCGTCGTTTCCAAAAGATTGATGTTTATGAACCAAGTGTTGAAGACAGCATCAAAATTTTAACAGGCCTCAAACCTTATTACGAAGAACATCATGGTATTCGCTATACAAATGATGCGATTAAAACTGCTGTTGAACTTTCATCCCGCTATATGACAGATCGAAAATTGCCAGATAAAGCGATTGATGTAATTGACGAAGTGGGGGCCTCTCAAAAACTGGTAGCGCCTTCTAAACGCAAGAAAGTTATTAACACACGTGATGTGGAAGCTGTGATTGCGAAAATTGCACGTATCCCAGCAAAACAAGTGAACCGTGACGACAAGAAAGTTCTGGAATCTCTAGAACGTGATCTTAAGACTATGGTTTACGGCCAAGACAATGCTGTTGAAGCCCTTTCTGCAGCTATTAAAATGGCACGTGCGGGATTGCGTGAGCCAGAAAAGCCAATCGGTAGTTACTTGTTCACTGGCCCGACAGGTGTTGGTAAAACAGAAGTTGCCAAACAGTTGGCGGCAACCCTTGGTGTCGAACTTAAACGTTTTGATATGTCCGAATATATGGAACGTCATACGGTATCTCGTTTGATTGGTGCACCTCCTGGTTATGTCGGATATGATCAAGGCGGCCTATTAACAGATGCCGTCGATCAAAACCCACATTGTATCGTATTACTGGATGAGATTGAAAAAGCGCATCCTGATCTATTTAACATCCTGTTGCAGGTGATGGATTATGGTAAGCTTACTGATAATAACGGTAAAACCATTGATTTCCGTAATGTCATCCTGATCATGACATCTAATGCAGGTGCATCGGATATGGCAAAAGCTGCTATCGGATTTGGTCGTGAAACACGTGAAGGTGAAGATGAAGAAGCAGTAAACCGCCTCTTCACACCTGAATTCCGTAATCGCCTTGATGCGATTATTCCATTCTCTCATCTTGATCAAACTGTTATCCATAAAGTTGTTGATAAATTTATCTTCCAATTGGAAACACAGTTAGCAGATCGTTCTGTAACATTTGAACTAACCGATGAAGCACGCGATTGGTTGGGTAAGAAAGGGTATGACAAGCTTTATGGTGCTCGCCCACTTTCCCGTATCATTCAGGAACATATCAAAAAGCCGCTTTCTGAAGAACTTCTCTTTGGGCATTTACAAAATGGTGGCATTGTTCGTATTGAAACAAAAAAGAATGATGAAACTGGCAAGAACGAATTGCATTTCACTTACCCTGATACAAGGTTACCTGCAAAACGCAAGAAACCTAAAGTTCCGGCTGTGGTAGAAAGATAATATTCAACTTTATTTAAGTATGTATGGCGGCGATTCCCAAAAAATCGTCGCCATTTTCATTTTGCAATTGATAAATTCGAGATTATAAGCCTTATTAAGATACATTAACTTTTTATTTATTACGTTTTTATCACTTGCAACCTTAACACTGACAGTCTGAACCTTTTGCCTTATGACGATTTATAAACGCATAAACATTTTGAATGCGCTTACGGCATCACTTGCAGCCGTGCTCATGATGATTGCGTTAATTTGGTTATATAGCACCGCCTATGAAGAGAAACTTCACGACCTTTCTCAAATGGCAAAAAACCAAGCTCGCCTGATCAATGCTGTTGCACGTTTTGATAAAAGATATAGCCAACACGATCATGTTGGCGGACCAATAGAAGCCACGATCTCCCAGGTAATTGATGCGAATATGACGAGTATTCGTCAAGATGGGACATTAGATGTCCTGATTGCAAAAATTGAAGGAGATAAAATCCAGTTCCTAATGAGATTAGCAGGACCATTACCGACTCCCAAACCATTAGCTGACCATCTGAATGGTCCAATTAGCAAAGCTATTAAAGGTATGTCTGGTGCTGAATCGACACATGACTTCAAGGGCACTGCAATACTCGCAGCTTACGAGCCTATAGATGAACTGAATTTGGGGATTGTGACTAAAATTGACTTATCAGAAGTACAAGCCCCATTTCTTAAGGCCGCAGCAGGTATTTCCGTCATCGCGATTTTCCTTGTCATACTTGCAAGTTTAAGCAACAGGAAAATTTTTCGTCCTGTCATTGACCAACTTATCGATGCAAAGAATGAAGCTGAAAAAGCAGATCGTGCAAAATCCGACTTTCTTGCGAATATGAGTCATGAATTACGCACACCACTCAACGCAATTATCGGCTTTGCAGAAGTAATAAAATCTAATCCTGCTCCATCATCAGAAGAAAAGCAGAAGCATAATGAATATGCTCATGATATTCACACCGCTGGACATCATTTGTTACAAGTCATTAATGATATTCTGGATATGGCCAAAATCGAAGCAGACAGCCTTCAAATTCATGAAGAACTGGTTGATTTGGAATATCTAATCAGAGATTGTCGAACAATGCTTTCTTTAGCGGCAGAAAATCAAAATATAAGCATTACAACTAATCCAACAAACTTATCTTCTATTCCAAATGTTTATGGCGACCCAACCCGACTAAAACAAATCATTACGAATTTGCTATCTAACGCGATTAAATTCTCTAATGAAAATGGTCAGGTGATTATTCATGTTACTGTACAACATAGTGGTAGCCTAGATATCTCCATCGAAGATCATGGCATTGGCATGGCAGAACATGAAATTCCTATCGCTCTCTCAAAATTTGGTCAGGTGCAATCCAGTTACGCTCGTGATCATGAAGGGACTGGCTTAGGATTGCCTCTTGTTCAAATGTTAACCCACATTCATGAAGGTGAATTTAAAGTAGAGAGCTGGATAAACAATGGTACAAAAGCTACGGTCACATTACCAGCTTCACGTGTTAAACAAAAAAATAAGCTCTAAAAAATAGAGCTTAAGTTATTAGAGAAAGAAATTTTACTTTTTCAATTGTTTAATTTCACGTATTTATGGCAAGAATTAGCATAAGTCCTAACAATGAAACTGAAATGCTAAGCCCTATGAGAGATGCAACTTTGCTTCGCCGTTGATAGCGACGCACCTCTGGATGGATATACGTTAAACTATCTATTGCCATACTAAGCCTCCTGAATCATGAGTTATACTATATTTTCTAAGCTATGAGATCGACTTGGTTTCCCGGTTTATTATTCGCTAAAGAGATCACTGTTATTGCGTTATCCCGATAAGCTGCCTGGCTATAAATTTCAGCCAGCTCCTCGGCAGTACTATTTTCGTCTTCTTTGGTATAATCTGACGTATCCGACAAATGTGAAACAGCTGTATATGCGTTATAAGAAAGATGTTTTTCTTTCTTTTCATGTTCAGACATATGAGAACTAAAACCAGTATCAACTAAAATATTTTCTGCAGATACCAAAGGTGATCTCAAGGCTTTATAATTGCTAACCTTCGAATAAATTTCAAATCCGCTAATTGGTGGCATGTCTTTAATCCTTATCCAGAAGACACCTGAAGCTGAGACTGAGGGATGGAGGAAATGTAGAATTACATTCACTTTTCAGCTTCAGGCGTCTTATCTTCTCTTTCGATAAGACATATCTAGTTCCCAATCGCTTTGGTGACGATGAAAGTTACTCCAATTGGACAGAGTATTTCTTGATGGTGACTTCATATAAAAACGTTCCATCCATTATATATACTTTTCAAATACTTACCCATTCGTGCTGCATGAGATGACATCTTGATTTTACGGATATACCTTCCTAAATGAACACGAGAAAAACTTGCAGTATCAAAAATGTAACTGTTAAACTTCACCTGCCATTCAGATTGATCATATGGAATACCTTCTGTGCAAAAAGCTTTACACCATCATTTATTCAGTGCTCTTGGAATTGGTCTCATCTTTTCTGTTACAGAGTTCATTCAACCCAGTAACGGAACATCAGCAGAATTCAGAGACTTACTCCGTCCTTTTGTCTTTGCGATCATCATCTGGACATTTACTCTACCAGTGACCGTAATCATTCTGGATGCTCATGAAAAATATTGTCTCCAGTATTTCAAATTACCCTTAAGTATATTGCTCGCACTTTCTGCTTTCATTGCGAGTTTTCCACTCTCTTTTTTAATCCCATGGCTGATAGCCACATTGGAATTAGGCGGCCTTGAACGTAATTTATCTGTGATGAATATTGATCTATATGAACAATTCATCTTTACGAGATACTTAAAAGTCACCGCAATTGTGACCGTTATCTGGGTACTTGCAAATTATCACTGGTATAAAACACGTCAGGAAAGAAAAGATACTTCGCGATCCCCTAAGGATCATGTAAATGAGGCAAATCAAACAGAGACGAACGATCCCGGAATAAAAACACAATTTGAAAATACAACAAAGAAGCCGACTTTTCTGAGCTTAAGTAAGAAAACACTTGGATCTGACATTTATCTCATCGCAGCAGAGCAGCATTATATTCGTGTCGTTACAAAACTTGGTGAAGATATGATTTTGTATCGCTTTAGTGATGCTGTGCGTGAGATGGAGCAACTTAACTCAGCAGGAAAACAAATTCACAGATCCTTCTGGGTTCATCCTAATGGTATTGTAAAAATAGAACCTCAAAACCGATCCTATCAAATTAGATTAACAAATGATGATGTGATACCCGTTTCACGATCCAGCAAAGCATTGGTAGATCAATCTGGATGGATAAAAACTGATTAATTGATTCGCAAATATTTTTGCCTTATCAATATTACAAAGAGACGAAAAACAATATTTCATTATATTTTCTATCAATTTCACATTTAATTTTCATCTTTACGCTAAGAAACCTTGGCAACAGAGATGATTTTTTATAACGTATAGATGGGTTTATGCTCTATTTGCAAAGAATCATTCAGTTGCATTTTAGGGCGTTTTGATACAAATAGGATGTCCTTTAACGAATAAGGGCCAAAATTTTTGAGTGTTCATGGGGCAAAGACTTTATTGAGAAAGAGCAATGGCGAATTCTGAAGAAGTAGATGAAAAGCCGAAAATTCCTTTCCGCACGCGTTTTCACGCGTGGTGGATTGGCGTGGACCCGGAAGATCTTATCGAAGACAACGATGATGACGTTGTCATCGAAGAGAAACCGGAAGCAATTCATATTGACCCCGAACCAGAAGAGCCTAAAGAATATTGGAATCCTGATCGTATTGATTTTCTAACACGATTATGGGGTGGAGAAGATCAAGATGAGATCATTACACCCGGTGGTTTAGATTATACCTTAATGCTTGCCAAGCCAATGGCATTGGATTCCACAAAAACAGTTTTAGATTTGGCAGCTAGTCTCGGTGGTGGCACACGCGCCCTTGCCAAAGAATTTGGTGTTTGGATCGAAGGTCTGGAATATGATGCCGATCTTGCAGAAAAAGCTAATGAGCTTTCTGTAAAATATGGCATGGACCGACGTGCACCTATCAGCAGCTTTAATCCAGAAAAAATGGGGCTAAAAGACGCTCGTTATGATGCTATTATCATGCGGGAATCCAATTATCTTTATAAACGTAAAGACTTGGTCTTAAAGCAAATTTATGACGCATTAAAACCAAGCGGACATTTCATGATGACAGATTTTGCATTAAAATCGCAGTCGTCACCGGATAATCCTGATGTTGCCAAATGGTTAGATGGTTTTAAAGAAAAACCAATGCTTTGGAGCATGGATGAATACAAACGAAATGTCGTAAAGTTGCGTATGAATCTTCACGTTCACGAAGATCGTACAGATGAATATCGTATTCAAGCCTTAACAGCATGGGCTGACTATGTCGGCACATTAACAAAAGAAGACCTAACGCGAGACATTGTGAATCAGTTAATGGAAGAAGCACAATCTTGGCTCCGGTTGATCCGTGCAATGGAAAGTGGCGAAGTCCGATTCTTACGTGTTCATGCGACAAAAGGTGGCGAAAGTATTCTTTAAATTCCATATTTTGGATTTAAAACTACCCAGATCAAATATCTTTCTGTTTATATTCGGTTTTAACTCAGTTAGCCCTTGCAATCACGGTCCATATCCTATACCTAACGCGCAGTTTTGAATTTTATCGTCAAATTTGCTGACAAAGATTGGGAAGACAGTTGACAAACTGATCTCATCTCCCTATTTTCCGCCAGCAATTTTAGTAGAACCCGCGCGGCCGCTTGAAAATGGCCGGCTGCATGCAGGAGAAAAGCAATGAAAGTAGCAAGCTCTCTTAAAACGCTTAAAAAGCGTGACAAGAACTGCCGCGTAATCCGCCGCAAAGGTCGTGTTTACGTGATCAACAAAACAAACCCACGTTTTAAAGCTCGTCAAGGTTAATTGATACTTTAATCTGTGTGGTCAGTTTTGATTGCAAGTTTTTAAAAACCGCGCTCTGGCATTTGTCACAGCGCGGTTTTTATTTGCTTATAATTCATATATTCTATTTCAAAATATTTTAAGTCTATTGATCTAGATTATTTTAAATATTTTTAAACAGTCTTTTTACCAATCTGATAATTGACCTTCTCTGCTGCATTCGCCATAACAAAAGTAATGAATTAAATTGTTACGGGAAGGCAGATCGCATGAAAATGCCAGAACCCGAAATCGGGATCATAAATCGAAGACAAGAAATTGCTGATGCATTGCGTGCAATCGTACCAGGCGAAGGCGTTATTGTGGATGAAGCAGAACTTCGTCCATATGAATCAGATGGCCTAACAGCCTATCAAACATTACCTTTAATCGTTGTTTTACCAGAAACAGTGGAACAAGTTGCTGCGGTCATGCAATATTGCGGCAAAGAAGGTATCAAAGTTGTACCACGTGGCGCAGGGACCTCATTATCAGGCGGTGCATTGCCCTTAGCTGATGGCATCATATTGGGGTTAGGTAAATTCAAGAAAATCTTGGAAATAGATTATGATAATCGCTGCGCCCGTGTACAGCCAGGGGTCACCAATCTGGGAATCACGCATGCCGTAATGGCCGATGGATTTTATTATGCCCCTGACCCATCTAGTCAGATCGCATGCACGATCGGTGGGAATGTAGCTGAAAATTCCGGTGGTGTGCACAGTTTGAAATACGGCCTAACAACAAACAATCTTCTAGGCATTGAATTTGTCACGATCGAAGGTGAGATCATTCGCGTTGGCGGTAAACATCTTGAATCTGAAGGATATGATCTTCTTGGTCTTATGACAGGCTCAGAAGGCTTGTTAGGCGTTGTGACAGAAGTAACAGTGCGCCTCCTTAAAGCACCCGATACGGCCCGTGCATTATTATTAGGCTTTGAGACACCAGAAGCCGCAGGGGAATGTGTTGCAGCCATTATTGGTGCAGGTATCATCCCCGGCGGCATGGAGATGATGGATAGCCCTGCCATCAACGCGGCTGAGGATTTTGTAAATGCGGGGTATCCGCGCGATGCAGGCGCCTTACTGATTGTCGAACTGGATGGGCCAGAAGTTGAAGTCGACCACCTTATAGAAAAGGTAAACGAGATTGCACAGGCAAACGGATCGACTTATCTGCGAATTTCACAAAATGAAGAAGAACGTATGAACTTCTGGGCAGGGCGCAAGGCCGCCTTCCCTGCTGTCGGGCGGATTTCACCTGATTACTATTGTATGGATGGCACAATCCCACGCAGCCAGATTTCAACCGTCTTGAGTGGTATGCGTGAATTATCTGAACAGTATGGTCTTGGTGTCGCCAATGTTTTCCATGCAGGTGATGGAAACCTTCATCCCTTGATCATGTATGATGCAAATAAACCCGGTGAATTGGAAAAAGCCGAAGATTTTGGAGCTGATATTTTGAAGCTTTGCGTCAAAGTTGGCGGAGTATTAACAGGTGAACATGGTGTTGGTGTTGAGAAACGTGATCTGATGGGTGAAATGTTTACTGAAGATGACCTGAAACAGCAGCAACGCGTTAAATGCGCATTCGATCCAGATCATCTACTGAATCCCGGTAAGGTATTCCCGACATTGCATCGTTGTGCGGAAATGGGACGAATGCATATTCATAAAGGGAAAATCCCTTTCCCGGATATTCCACGTTTCTGATCTTTAACTGATAATCTTAATGAAGATAAGGTAATTTCCGTGTCTCAAAATGAAATCACAACCTTTCAACCTTCCGATGAAGCTCAGTTAAAAGAAGCAATAACTTGGGCAATTTCCGAACGGAAATCGCTTTACCTTCAAGGTGGGAATAGTAAAGCAAATCTTGGTCGCCCGACGGAAGGTATATGTGAAGCAAAACTTTCCATGACCTCTTTTGCTGGTATTCGTGAATATGAATCTGCCGAACTCATCATGCGTACCGGCGCTGCAACAACTATAAAAGAAGTTCAAGCTGCCCTCTCAAAAACAAATCAGATGCTCGCTTTTGAACCGATGGATTATTCTGCTTTGCTTGGATTATCTCCTGACGACGCGATGAAATCGACGATCGGTGGTATCTTTGCCTGTAATCTGGCAGGTCCACGTCGCATTTCTGCCGGATCGGCACGGGACCATTTGCTGGGTTTCCAAGCAATTTCTGGTCGTGGGGAGGCTTATAAATCCGGTGGGCAAGTCATGAAGAATGTAACGGGATATGACCTCAGCAAGCTAATGGCCGGGTCATGGGGAACGCTTGGTGCAATGCATGAAACCACATTTAAGGTACTCCCAAAACCCGAAACCAGTCGTACAATTTTGATTACAGATGTAGACCATCATCTTGCCAGTCAAATCATGTCTCAGGCCATGCAGACATCCTATGATGTTTCTGGTGCGGCATGGTTACCTGATAATCTTGCAAAACATTCTACTATAGACGTTTTGCGTTTGGCGGACAAAAACATTGCAGCCTGCCGACTGGAAGGGCCTGAACCATCAGTTAAAACACGTTTAAAATCTTTACGCGATATGTTCGCCGAACATGGCAAAATAGAAGAACTTCACGAGGAAAATAGTGAAGTTTTCTGGCGAGAAATTCGGGATGTTATTCCTTTTGCCAAGTCTATTGATGAACGGGTCATCTGGAAAGCTTCAGTTGCGCCGACAGATGGTGCTAAGTTGATTGATGCTTTATCCGGTTTAAATAATCCCGATTTCTTTATGGATTGGGCTGGCGGTTTGGTCTGGATTGCTGTAGATGCACCTAAAATCGGAAGTGCCGATATTATCCGTAATGAAGTTAATAAATTGGGAGGTCATGCAACACTTATCCGTGGCTCACATGAACTTCGTATAGAACATGAAGTATTTCATCCTCAAGCAGCATCTCTAGCTGCATTGTCCAAACGTATCAAAGATCAGTTTGATCCACTCGGCATATTAAATACTGCTCGAATGTATTCTACCCATCAAAAGCGGGAGGGATAAGACATGCAAACAAATTTCTCTATCCAGCAGCTCGCAAATCCTGGAATCAAAGAAGCGGAAAGCATCCTGCGCAAATGTGTTCATTGTGGTTTTTGCACCGCAACCTGTCCAACTTATACCCTGTTAGGGGATGAACTAGATTCACCGCGCGGTCGTATCTATCAAATCAAGGATATGTTGGAAAATGAACGTCCGGCATCCCCGCAAGTTACAAAACATATTGATCGCTGTTTATCCTGTTTGTCATGTATGACGACCTGCCCATCTGGTGTTCATTACATGCATTTGGTGGATCATGCACGTGCCTATATTGAGCAAACCCATACGCGCCCTTTACCTGAACGTATGTTGCGTCAGATATTAAAAATCGTTTTGCCAAATCCCGGCTTATTTCGCATCGCATTGGTGGGGGCTTTCTTCGCTAAACCTTTTGCCGGCTTTATGCCGGGGCGCTTAAAGGGTTTGGTAAAAATGGCCCCAAGTCGTATTTTGCCACCGTCGCAATATGACAAACCGCAAAGTTTTAAGGCTGAGAAAAAGAAACGTGGCCGTGTTGTTTTGATGAATGGCTGCGCGCAAAAAGTCCTCAATACAGATATCAATGAAGCGACCATTCGTCTTCTAACCCGTTTAGGTGTGGAAGTCGTGGTTGCTAAAGGAGCCGGATGCTGCGGAGCCTTAGTACATCATATGGGCGATGAAGATAAATCGCATCACCAAGCAGCAGCAAATATTAACGCTTGGATGAATGAGGTTGATGGTGAAGGCTTAGATGCAATCGTTATTAACGCATCAGGTTGTGGCACAACTGTTAAAGATTACGGCTTCATGTTCCGAAATGACGAGAAATATGCTGAAAAGGCAACTAAAGTTTCTGAACTCGCGAAAGATATAACCGAATATCTGGCTGAACTTGATATAGCAGATGACGTAAAGGCACCCGAAGAATTACGGGTAACTTATCATTCTGCTTGTTCCCTTCAACATGGGCAAAAGATCACATCCACACCAAAGGTTTTACTTGAACAAGCTGGTTTTAAAGTGACAACACCAAACGAGTCACATCTATGCTGTGGGTCCGCAGGTACTTATAATCTAATGCAGCCGGAAATTGCGAATCAGTTAAAAGATCGAAAGCTTAAAAATATTCAAGCGACGGAACCTGAAGTGATCGCCGCTGGTAATATCGGTTGTATGACGCAAATCGGGTCTGCTGCCAATGTCCCCGTCGTTCACACGGTTGAATTACTAGATTGGGCAAATGGCGGTCCCAAACCGTCGGCTTTATCTCAACAATAAGAGAAGACAGTTTTTTAAATAAAAAGCCTGAAAGAATCTCACTTTCAGGCCTTTTCGTTATCTTTATTTAGTAAGCTCTATTCACTAGGCGTCGCAACAACTTTATCTTGTTGTTCTGCGAATTGCTTATCATAAGCTTCTTTTTGACGACGAAGCGCTGCCATCGTGTTGCGCATCAGAATAGAGACAGTCACAGGACCGACACCACCTGGCACAGGTGTAATCCAACCTGCCACTTCACTTGCAGTTTCATAGTCAACATCACCAACGAGTTTCTCGACACCATCTTCTTCAATAGCGTTGATACCAATATCAATAACCGCTGCACCCGGTTTGATCATATCCCCTGTAATTAAACGCGGCTTACCAACTGCAACCAAGATCGCATCTGCACGTCGCGAATGAATTTGGACAGACCTCGTCATATGATGACATACTGTTACAGTTGCCCCTTCCGCCATCAACAAGAAGGCAATCGGTTTACCAACAATTTCAGAATGTCCAATAACAACAACTTCCATGCCTTCCAAAGACATTCCTGTGGCTTTTAACATCTCAACCGATGCGGCCGCCGTACAAGGGGCAATCTCAGTATCACTATAAACGATGTTACCAATCGACGTTGGATGCATTCCCTCCACGTCTTTAAATGGATGGATAGCTGTTTGTAATGCTTTTACGGAAATTTGTTCCGGCACCGGACGCTGAATGATAATCCCCGTGATACGTGGATCCACATTCATCGCAGAAATCGCTGTACGAAGCTCATCTTGTGTCACATCACCCGGGAAATGACGCTCCTGAAATTCGATACCAGCACGTTCTGCTGTACGGCGTTGGTTACGCACATATACGTCCACGGCTTCCACGTCACCCACCGTGATAGAAACAAGTTTAGGGGACCAGCCCTGCTCACTCATTTCTTCTGCTTCTTTGCGGACTTGTTCCAAGATACCGTCTGCAATCGGCTTTCCGCGAAGATCTCTTTCACCCATGTCTTTTGACCCCTTAATTGAGTTACTTTGGATTTACTTTTATATTTTCCCGAGCCGAAGAAGAGCATAATTCCCCCCCTCGTCCAATCCTATTTGCGACGTCTCATAAATTAACTTTGCCGTTAACAGAAAATTGCTTACAAGCTTGTCTCATGTAATTGATTTTTTGGTTGAATACGTGCAATCCGCAAGATGTTGGTTTTACCCGGCGTACCGAATGGAAGGCCTGCAGTAATCACAATACGATCATTCGTTTCGACAAAACCGTCGATACGTGCCTGATGTACGGCTGTTTCGATCATATCTTCCATGCTACGTGCGTCCGGTGCACGGGTAGAATGCACGCCCCAGACAAGCGCCATTCGACGCGCTGTATCATCACGTGGTGTGAGACAGATAATTGGTGCCTTTGGCCGCTGACGAGACACCCGTAGGGTCGTTGACCCGGAATTAGTATATGTTGCAATTGCTTTTGCACCGATTGTTCCAGCGACTTGATAAACAGCCGCAGAAATCGCATCCGGTGTTGTTGATTCAAGTTCTGGCTGATCTTCAGAAAGAAAGCGCCAATAACTATCTTCTTGCTGGCAACGTAAGATAATGCGATTCATCATTTTAACAGCTTCTACAGGATAAGCACCTGCAGCGGTTTCAGCTGATAACATTACAGCATCCGCCCCTTCTTTTACCGCATTCGCCACATCTGTTGCTTCTGCACGGGTTGGGACCGGACGCTCCACCATAGAATCCAACATCTGTGTTGCTACGATTACGGGCTTGCCCGCTTTTCGACAAGATTTCACAATACGTGTTTGCAAAATCGGAACGTCTTCCGGCGGCATTTCTACACCTAAATCACCACGAGCAACCATAACGCCGTCTGTTGCTTCGACGATTTCTTCCAGATAATCAATAGCAGATGGTTTTTCCAATTTAGCCACAACGGTTGCACGATCCTGAATCAGTTTTTTGGCCTCAATAATATCTTCTGGGCGCTGTACAAAACTTAACGCAACCCAATCAACGCCCATTTCCAAACCAAATTCTAAATCTTTGCGATCTTTCTCTGTCAGGGGAGAAAGTGGTAGGATAACTCCTGGTACATTTACCCCCTTGCGATTGGAAAGCGGACCACCGACAGCCACGATGGTTTCAGCGTAATCTTCGCCACATTCCTGAACACGTAAACGTAAACGTCCATCATCCAATAATAGATCTGTATCTGGCTTCAAGGCTGCAAAAATTTCAGGATGCGGAAGGCATACACGTTTCTGGTCCCCCGGCGTTTTATCCAGATCAAGCCGGAAGGCATCTCCCATTTCCAATTGGATACTATCATCTGCAAAAGTCCCAACACGTAGTTTTGGCCCCTGTAAATCCATCATAATCGCAATTGGGCGTGCCGTTTTATTTTCAACAGCACGGATCGCATCATAACGTGCTTGATGCTCTTCATACTCGCCATGACTGAAATTCAGGCGAAACACATCAACGCCATTCATGAAGAGTTCTTCTATTTGTGCTTCTGTTGAACTGGAGGGGCCTAATGTGGCAACAATTTTCGTGCGATGTTCGCGGGTAACAGACATATCTGATCCTTCTGCTAGGTGATCTATCCGTTAGAATATACCACCAAATTTTTCGCCTCACCGCCCTTTATAGACGGATTTATCTCGAAGGAAAAGACTATAAGCCAAAAATGACTTTAATATGAAAGACTTCTGTATAAAAAATGACGACGTTAAAGTTTAATCATCTGTTCGCCAGCGCTTTACCTTACCTGTATCTATATCAAATAGATCAAGAATACGACCTATAGAATGATCCACCATGTCGTCCAAACTTTCGGGCTTGGTATAAAATGCTGGAACAGGCGGTGCAATAACACCACCCATCTGAGACACCGTCAGCATGTTTTGCAGATGAACATTTGTTAGTGGTGTTTCACGCGCCATTAACACCAAACGGCGGCGTTCCTTCAAAACTACATCTGCTGCCCTTGTTAACAAAGAAGAGGTAACTCCGGTCGCGATCTCTGCCAAAGACTTCATAGAACATGGTGCTACAATCATCCCTGAAGTAGGAAAACTACCGCTTGAACATGCAGCTCCTAAATCTGCGATCGGATAAGATTTATCAGCCAGCCCACGAAGTTCCTTGGGTGTTATATCCGTTTCATATGCCAAAGTCATTTCCGCAGCTTTTGAGAGAATAAGATGCGTCTCCACCCCTAATTCGCGTAAAGTTTCCAAAAGGCGAATACCATAAATCACACCGGAAGCACCTGATATACCAACGATAATTTTTTTGTTCTCATTCATTACAGACTTTGACCTCGACTTTTTTCAAGAAAGGTGTAGCATATAGGCCTGATGTTTCAAAATTAAACAAGCCCCATCCCTTGAAAAAGATGGGAAGAATAACGAAATATCATATATACACAGATGGGCTGGACCCTTACTGGCCTAGGGCGCACCAGAAGATTTATTTCTTCTACGTATAAATGGAGGGAAGCGATTAGCGAATTAATGGATTAATTTCATTGCAGCATGCTTCAATCCAATTGGCGTGCCTGTGTTTTATTCGATCCATAGACTAATCTACCTATTATATGTGCCGTCTAGGTCCTGCATCATGGGTCCTGTTCATTGGTGACTTTTGTTAACCATTGAAGGGAGAACCTCATGAGCGTTCAAGATCGTATCCAGACACTAAAATCACGCCACGAAGAATTAGATAAGAAACTGGACATGGAAAACGCGCGACCGATGCCGGATGATGAGGTCATTCGAACTATCAAACATGAAAAATTGACCCTCAAAGATGAAATGACGCGTATGGCGCATGCCTAGTGACCTAAAATCATAAAAACATTAATTAAAAAGCCGCATCAAACTATTGATGCGGCTTTCCTTATATCAAACATCGAAAGTAAACTTAAGAAACATCAAGTACCTTAATACGTGTCTCATCAATCACAGACATAATACGATCAACAATCTCAGGTTCTGTTTGTAAATCCATTAATGTCGCATGCATATTTGTACCTGCCGACATAAAATGATCATCACCAAGGCCTGGTTGTTTAATGAATGCCAAATAAGCAGATTCTAACAATGGCGCCCCCGGATTACCATAGGCGGCGTTAAACAGGTTGACCAATAAATCAAGAAGCTTGGCATCATTAAGATCTTTAAACAAATCACTCAAAATCGGATCACTATCAACACGTGCAGCAAATTTCTCAACCGCTAACATTGCTTTTTGTTCATGATCCGCATTCACCCCAGAGGCGGCAGGACCAGATGATACTGGCGCAGAAGGCGCAGGTTTAGATTTTGCAACTGTCGATTTCGGTGCAGGTTTTGGTTTTGCATCCGATTTAGGTTTTAATGTGGATTTCTTGGCACTCTTTGGCGCTTCTTTTTTTACTGAAGAAGCCTTGGGAGTGCCTTTAGGCTTTTTTACAGAAGCGTCCTCCGCTTCGTCATCGCCATCATTTTGGTTCGCAACCTTCTCTTCCACCACCACTTTTCTGCGTTTACGGGTTCTCCGTGGTGTTTTCATAATGGTTTCTTCTTCCAACATGCGTTCCACATCAAGTACAACAAGCAAGTCATCTTCCAAACGGAAAACACCGGAACATAAACGACGTAAATTTTCATCCAATGTAGCAGGTGGTTTATCGAAACTTTTACGCGGTAAAGAACGAACATCACCGATACTGTCCACCAAAAAGGTGTATAAATCACCTTTATATTCAACAGTAACGCTCATTTGTTTTTCGTTATCATCAACGGAGCGAGAACCAAGTAGTTCACGCATATCAATCACCGTAACAATACGACCACGAAGGTTTAACACACCAGCAATCGCGCCTGGAGCTAAAGGAACAGGTGTGATTTGGTCAGGTTCGACAATATCTTGAACCATTAAAATAGGAATACCAAATGCTTGGCCATCCACAGTCATGGTGACAAGCTGTTCCTCATCAATCATTGCTAACTCTCTTGAATCTGCAAGTGCAATATCAGACACGGCGATATCCCCTTATTCCTAAAATAAATTCGGTACGATATTTTATTCTGTCTCTTCCAGGTGAAAAGACATAAATCTAGAAATCAAGTGTAGCATCTATCTAATCGAATATACAAACCAAATAGCAAACACATCCTTGACTTACTTTAATTATTAAGCCTTCTTCCTGAATTAAAATCAAGTTTTAAGTGGATATTTTTATGACTAAGTCGTTAATTTCTATAAATGATCAAGATTACCTCGTGAATCTTCCCTCACCGATGTCCAGCGATGATCCTCAGCAAGCCGAATTAGATACTTTTCTTTTTGCACATGGGGCGGGTGCGCCCATGGATTCTGAATATATGGAAAACATCGCTCATTTACTTAGCCACGAAGGTCTGCGGGTTGTCCGTTTTGAGTTTCCTTACATGCGTCAAAGACGAGAAGATGGAAAAAAGCGTCCACCCAACAGAGAAAACATTTGTCTTGAGACATGGCAACAAGCAGTTGAAGATTGGCAGGCTACGGGCAATATCTTTATTGCTGGAAAGTCAATGGGTGGACGTATGGCTTCCATTCTCGCAGCAAAGAACAGCGAATTCAATCTCCCTATAAAAGCGGTCTTCTGTCTAGGATATCCGTTTCATGCACCTGGTAAGACTGATAAGTGGAAAACTGACCATTTTACTAATATTAAATTGCCAACATTTATCCTGCAGGGAGATCGAGATCCCTTTGGAAAATCGGAAGAAATCAGCCAATTACAAATAGATAACCCACACTGGCCGAATCGAGATGAAGATGGCCCTATTTCCATTACTTGGATACCAGATGGAGACCATGATTTTAAGCCAAGAGTTAAAAGTGGGTACACTCATGACGAAAATTTATCGTCCGTAACAAAGAAAATTTCAACTTATATTAGAAAAATATGATTTGATAAAAAATAAACAGATTAAAACGATTTTTGGTAAGTTTTTGTTAAGAAGATTCGTGTAGTTTCCCCCGAAGGTTGAACCATTCATACCCACTAAACACCAGAATACCGCAGGATTTCCGATATCCTGTTGTAAGGTTAACTCACACTTCTTTTGGGGGCACCAAAAAATTGGAAAAATATGCTGAAATAAAAAAACGGTCAGTGGTAATTGCCGGCCATAGAACAAGCATCTCTCTTGAGAATCTTTTCTGGGAGCAATTACGTGTTGTAGCAACCGGCCAAAATAAATCTGTGAATAACCTCATCACGGAAATTGATAAAAATCGTTCCGGAAATTTATCAAGTGCGATTCGTATCTTTGTCCTTGCACAAGCCTTAAACCTCGAGGTGAGTTAGAATATTTTATAAATATTAAATATTCCCATCCTATCTTATCTCATTCAACCAATCTCCTTTAAGACGCATATTTAACCCATTCAATGGACCATGTACCTGCATGTCCAACGCGTCTTGTTTCAATGTTGATTGTCGGAAGATTATATCAAAGTTCAAACGATCTGTAAGGCGCTGATAATTCATACGGCCCTCACCCAGAACGTTGCCAGAAATCACATGGAACTGATCGAAGTTTAGCTCTTCATCTTTATATGTGATTTCTGTTTTATAATGCGTCTCTTCCGCAGATAAATGAACTAATACATTTCCCGCTAAATTTTCAACAATTCCTCGGGGCATATCGGCCTGATCGACTAAAATATCAATTTCAATAGGCCCTTCCATATGCCCAGAAAACGCTATCCCATCTTTAAGAGATCCCGATAAATTGGCTTCATGGATACACGTATTTATCATAATCCAATTCTTCAAATCATAGGTTTGTTTCGGGTAGCAAATATTTTGTAAACTTAAATCAAACTTTTGGGCATCCCCATCCGATGGAGTAATATAGTTTAAACTGAATTTGCCTGCGCCGACCTCACCTCTTACATCTTCAAAAATTAAGCCATTACCATCAAGAAACAATCGACCAGTTACATTATCAAGTTCAGTATCTTTATCTGCTGCATCAAATTTCTGCAGATCAAGTTGAATACCACGAGTAGAGATATCAACGACGCCATTCCCATTAAAAGAGACTTCACCCAGAGTACCTGCAAATTCCTTTTGGAGGTTGTTCATATTTCCCCCACCAGAAAATGACAAAGACAGTTCCTGTTGCTCAATATCCCCTATCAAAAAAGCTAAATCATGTTTGGGAATATCGAAGAATCTATCTAAGTCCCATGCATTATATGTTCCCACATAACTAAAATGAGCCGGTGATTGTTTCCAATCTACCGCACCATTTACGCTGCCTCTTGAAAAGTCATTCAGCAAGAAATTTTCAACTTCAAAATCAAAACCGTTCTGATCTTTGTTAAGACTAAAAGAAAAATGATCATGTTTATATTCATTCAGATGTAATTCATTTGCATAAAGATCAAGGTTTACATTCATTCGCTGTGTTTGAAGCAAGTCTAAATTCGATGTGAAATCTTCAAGATCCCATTTCGATCCGAGATAACCGTCCAGATGTAGTTGCTCAAAATCTAAATCAAGCTGCAATATATCCGCGTTCCCTTTTTCATCTTCGTAATAATCTAAACGACCGTTGGCAGAAGATTCATCCAATCGCATGTTCAAATCGTTAAAGGCTAAACGTTCAGCATCTATTTCAAAGTTAGTTGTTAAACTAAATTGACGCCATACATCGGATGAAACAGTCGACATATCGTAACCAAGCCATGCAAGACTACGACGTAAATTACTCGACTGCAGGGAAATACCTCCGGATGTAAACCAAGCCTCATTCCCTGAAGGATCAGGCATAAAATCTGCAAGCAGTGAGAGTTCTGTACCGCCCGGTAGCCCCAAATTAAACTGATCTACAGTAACACTGCCTAAACCAGCAATCATATGGAAATTGGGTGCGCGTGCCATTTCCCCATCCTCAGCGATCAACCCTGACGCGGTAAGTCCAAGATCAATTTCAAAAGGTGTCATGGCAAGTGTGGATGCCAAATTTGAAAATCCTGAAATGGTTTCTTTTAAGTTCGATTTCGAAATAGCCAGATTTTTATCCAGAACACCAAAACTTAAATTCGCATTCAAATAAGATGCAGATCCAGCCTGGATATGCATATCCATCTGTCCCTGAAAACTTTCCTCTCCTATCGCCCCCTCAAGATTTTCAAATTTTATACCATCTTGGTCAAATCTAAGTTCCGCCTCTAATTTTAAAGGTTCCTGCGCAAAAGGTGTGTTTGATAGAAATGGAACCCAACTAGATTTATCAATATTTAAACTGAAATGCCCCGTGCCTTTTTGTGGTCGAACGATATATGAAGAAACCTTATTAGCATTTATCAATGGACCATCTGTAGCTGCCAAAAAGTCAAAGCTTAACCTTTCAACCATTTCGCTTCCCATACGCATAGAAACATGAACAGGCTGAGAGTTCTTTTTGTCAGTCAAACTCTGTAAGTAACCATAAAGTTTTAAATTTTTAAATCCATCCCATTGACCTTCCATATAAGGGAAAGATACATTTTGCATTTCAGGTAAAGGATTGTCCGTCCATTTAACGCTGCTATTTTCCAGAATAATCCCAACAGGGGCGGATTGGCCGGCAACGGATTTTGATGGAATATGGAGTTTGTTTAGGCATTTCTCAAAACTACTGAATCGTAATTCCGGTTCTACTAGATGGATATTCCTTAAACCAACGCCCCCCGCAATCAACTCGGAAATAGACAAATCTGCTTGTAACCAGCGAAGTTTAGCAACTTCTTCTCCGTCTTCTGCAAAAAGACGAACACCACTCATGCGGATTGCAGGTAGAAGAATGCCATCAGGTCGAACAGAATCAACTTGTATCAAACATCCCGTGCTTTTTTGGAATAGATCCGTAACCGCTTCTTTTACCTGATCTGGATGAGGGCGTAAAAATAGCAACAACGCCACCATCCCAACGACAAATATGGCGATTACAATAAGATAAAGTGAAAGTGATTTAATTTTGGTAAACACGTTACCGCCCTGTCCCATCAGCAAGTTTATTTGTCATTCTGTTTTTGCTTCTGTTATTCTACCTACCTTAAATCGAATCTCGGAGCTATAGAAAAATGTCTGATGTGATCAATCTTAGACAAAAACGGAAACAAAAACTACGTCTGGAAAAAACTAAAAAGGCAGAAGAAAACCGTATATATTTTGGTCAGAAGAAATCTGAGAAACACATCTCAATTAAAGAAAAAATCAAACGAGACCGTGAAATGGATGGGAAAAAACTAGACAAATGATCTATGACACCATAGCTTCCATCAACAATGTGATCACATTTCTAATATATTGAGGCCAACATGTCTAAGAATGTTTTAAAATTTTCCACCGCAGCTGCAGATGTAGATGCATATAAGCCAGATGCAGAAAAAGTAATTTCCGGTAAACCGGATCAGACAATCCGTAATTACTACACAGATCCTACTGGTAAATTCTCTGCCGGTATCTGGACGGGTGAAGTTGGCAAAATGAAGATCAGCTATACAGAAGAGAATTCTGCACCTTACTTGTTGGCAAAGTTAAACTCACCAATTCAGCTGGGGAAGAAACACTTATCGAAGCTGGCGATAGCTTTATCATACCCGCTGGTTTTGAAGGGACTTGGGAAACAATTGAAAATGCCCAAAAGATCTATGTCATCTACGAAGAGAACTAATTCTTCCATTGCTAAATTAAAGAAAAGGCGCTGAACAAATTCAGCGCCTTTTTAGTTTCATAGCTGTAGGAAGAAAGCTAATTCGTTATAATCTCTGGTCCCATAATTGTAGTTGGTAACCATGTGGAAATTCCTGGTATATACGTGACCATTATCAGGAAGATAAACATGATACCCACCCATGGCAGGGCAGCTTTTACCACATTCATCATCGACATCTGAGCCACCCCTGCGGTCACGAACAAATTCAGACCAACGGGTGGTGTAATCATACCGATTTCCATATTCACAACCATAATGATCCCCAAATGGATAGGATCGATTCCTAGTTCGATAGCAATTGGAAATACCAAAGGTGCAACAATGATTAAGAGACCTGATGGTTCCATAAATTGACCACCAATAAGCAGAATAATATTCACCACAATCAAGAACATGATTGGGCCAAAACCAGCGCCAAGCATCGCTTCAGTGATCATTTGTGGAATACGTTCTTCGGTCAATACATGTTTCAAAATCAAAGCATTAGCAATGATAAACATCAACATGATAGTGAGCTTACCCGCATCCAGTAAAGTTTGCTTTGTGTCTACATGCCAGAAGGTTTTGATAACCTTCAAAACTGGATTACCGCGCCCTTTATTCTCAGGCTTAAACGGCCCCATATCCCGATAGATAAAATTAGCCACCAAGAAAGCATAAACTGCCGCGACAGCTGCGGCTTCTGTTGGCGTAAAGATACCACCATAAATACCACCAAGGATAATCACGATTAGCATCAAGCCCCAGAAAGCATCTTTTGCAGCTGCAAAAACCTCTCCCCACCCCGGGAATGGTTGCGAAGGAAGGCCTTTATACTTTGCCCATACAAAGATACCAAACATCAGCATCAATCCTGCCAAAATACCCGGGAATACACCTGCAAGGAACATACGTCCCACAGATACCTCGGTCGCAGCAGCATAAACAACCATGACGATGGACGGTGGAATAAGAATACCTAAAGTACCCGCGTTACAAATGACACCAGCAGCAAATTCCTTGCTATACCCAACCTGACGCATACCGGCGATCACGATGGATCCAATCGCCACTACAGTTGCAGGTGAAGAACCAGATAATGCGGCAAATAACATACAAGCAAAAACAGATGCAATGGCCAGACCGCCTGGAAAAAAGCCCACACAAGCAATCGCAAAACGGATGATACGTTTCGCCACTCCACCTGTAGACATGAAGCTACTTGCAAGAATAAAGAATGGAATCGCAAGTAACGTATAGTGCCCATCAAAGGCAGAAAATAATGTTTGTGCAACTGATGCTAAAGAGGCATCTGAATAAGATAGCAAAAAGATAACACTAGAAAGGCCTAGACATATTGCCACAGGCACACCAATCGCCATCAAACCGATCACGAGGCCGAATAAAATCAACATTTCCATTATTTATTCTCCTCGGCATCATTCTTTTTGATCAGATCATCATCGTGTTGACCATAGGTATGCACTTCATCCAACAACTCTTCGGCTTCGTGAGATGCAATGACACCATCACGTGTCCCTTTAATAATTTCGAGACCTGCAATAATGAAGCGAATGGATAGTAAAGCCATACTTAATGGCAAAACAAAATATGGAATAAAACGCGGCATTTTTTCATATACTTCGCCTTCATTCACCAGATCTTCAAGAAAACGCAAAAACCAGAACATCGGCACGTCATCTGTTTCAAGCCACGCCCGTTTGGTAACAAAAGGATACCAGTAGTCCCAACTTCCTTTGAGAAGAAGTAGTGCAAAAGCAATACATGCCAAAACCGCACAAATAGATAGAAATTTCCGTACGCCCGGTGAAACCATGTTCAAAAGAACATCAACACCAATATGAGTAGTTTTCTTAACGCCATATGATGCGCCTAACAAAACCATCCATGCAAAGATGAAAACAGTGGTTTCTAAAGCCCAAAGCAAATTAGATTCGAAAACATATCTGGCAACCACATTGGCGAAGGTTACCAAAGTCATGAGGCCTAGTAACAAGGCAATCATGTTTTCTTCAAACCGATCCATAAAGCTTTGATTTTGTGGAGAAGTCGAATGTGACATATCATCCACCCCCTAAAGTTCTTAAATTAAAAACTAGTTATTTCTTTGAGAAAAAGCCTGCACAATTTCAATCATGTGCAGGCTTCCCCAAATTTTTGCCATCAAATTTGAAGGCTTAGCTGTTGGAACCCAATGCAGCATTGATGAGATCATCACCGATATCACCAGAGAAACGATCCCAAACAGGTTTCAATGCTTTCACCCAAGCTTCACGTTGTTCAGCAGTCAATTGACGCACTGTACCACCAGCTTCGATGATCTTAGCTTTATTTGCTTGGTTCACTTTGAAAGATTCTTGGTTACGTGTTTCGGTAACTTCAGCCATGATTGTGGACAATTGATCACGTACATCAGCTGGAAGACCATCCCACCATTCAGCGGATGTCACTACCAAGTAATCAAGAATACCATGGTTTGTTTCTGTTACACCGTCTTGAACTTCAAAGAATTTCTTACCATAGATATTTGACCATGTGTTTTCCTGACCATCAACAACGCCTTGTTGCAATGCGCCATATACTTCTTTGAAGGACATCTTTTGTGGGCTTGCACCTAATGCTTCAAATTGTGCTACCAATACTTCTGATGCTTGTACACGGAATTTCAAGCCGTCCGCATCTGTTGGCTCCAACAATGGTTTATTTGCGGACATTTGTTTCATGCCATTATGCCAGAATGCCAAGCCTTGAAGACCACGACGTTGCATGGAATCTTTCAACTCCTGACCAGCTGTGGAATTTTGGAATTTATCAACGGCATTAATGTCTTCAAATACGAATGGTAAATCAAAGATACGGAATTTCTTTGTGAATTTTTCAAACTTAGACAAGCTTGGTGCCGCCATTTGCACATCACCTTGCAACATAGCTTCCAATACTTTGTTATCATTATATAAAGAAGAGTTCGGGAAAACTTCCATACAAGCTTTACCGTCCATTTCCTTGTTTACACGTTCTTCCAATAAAGAAGCAGCAATACCTTTTGGATGCTTGTCTGTATTTGTTACATGGCTGAATTTAATGACGATTTCGCCTGGTTGGCATTGTTCAGATGCTTGTGCAGATGCAGCACCCAATGCCAAAACAGAAGCAGCTGTCATAGCTAGAATAGATTTACGCATGAGATTATCTCCCTAAAAGATGGTTCAACTCTTCGCCCTTGCTTTTAATTTTTATATGCATGACAAAGACCGCATATCACGGCTGGTTCGCATTAAGGCCCATAGCTGTGATGCATTTCAAGAGTTAGAAAGCTAGTAATTTACGGAATCAGAAAGAAAAACTGCCAAATGTTTCCGATGTTACCCAAAGGGGGGATTTTATGGGTAGGATTCGGTACATCATAGTTTAATCATCACCATCTTCGGCAAAATCTTCTCGTTGAAGGCCATGTTTTTTCATCTTTTCATAAAGAGATTTCCGTGAAAGTCCTAATGATTCATAGGTAGATTTTAAGGAGCCCGCATGACTTGCAAGTGTTGCTGCAAGCACATTTTTCTCAAAGCGATCAATCTGTGTTGCCAGATCATCTGCCTGCTCAGTTACCGCTTGTTGAGGCAAACCAAGTCCCATAACAAAGCGATCCGCTGCATTTCTTAATTCACGGATATTCCCCGGCCATTCGGTTTGTGCGACAGCGTTTAAATCAGCAGGTAAGATTTCAGGTCGCTCCTTTTTCTGGCGTAGGGCAGCCTTCCCGACAAGATGATGAAACAATTCTGGCGCATCTTCCATACGATCACGTAAGGGGGGCAAGGTCACAGAGGCGACAGCAAGGCGATAATATAGATCATCGCGAAACGCCCCATCTGTTACGCGTGCTGATAAATCATCTTTAGAAGCGGCGATAATACGAATATCTAAATCAATTTTTTGGTTAGAGCCCAAACGTTCAATTACACGATCTTCGATCATACGTAACAATTTCACCTGAAGGAATAAGGGAATTGAGCCGATTTCATCAAGATATAAAGTGCCACCACGTGCATGTTCCAGCTTCCCTACACGTGCACGCATAGCACCAGCAAAGGCACCTGCTTCATGACCAAAGAGCTCAGATTCCAATGAAGCTTGTGGAAGCGCAGAAATATTCAACGCCACAAAAGGCTTATCTTTACGCGATGACAAATCATGGATCAGACGCGCGGTTAAATCCTTACCTGTTCCAGTTTCACCCAACAATAGAATATCTGCATCACTTAAAGCCAAAGTACGCAGGTTTTTACGAATATCTACCATCTTTTGGGATCGACCACGTAATGTTGCTTCCAACAAATCACGTTGCCCAACGGTCTCCATTAAACGACGATTTTCCATTGTTAGTTGACGTTTTTCAACGCCACGACGCACCGCATCAATTAAACGAGACTGTGCAAATGGTTTTTCAACAAAATCATAAGCGCCAACACGCATGGCCTCTACTGCCAGCGCAACATCACCATGCCCAGTAATCAAGATAACAGGTAAATCAGGATCGATCTCCCCAACCTGCTTCAGAAATTCCATGCCATCCATATGTGGCATTCGAATATCTGAAATCACCACACCATCAAATCCACGCCCTATATGTTCCAAAGCGCGATCGGCACGGGCAAAAGATTTGATATCCTCAAGTCCTTCCAATTGCAAAGTTTGTGTGACTGCTTCACGTACATCTTCTTCATCATCGATAAGAATTACAGAAATATCAGACATGAGTATCTATTACTTTTCCTCTAGATCATTTTCATTGGCTGCATTTAATTCAAGGGTAAAACAGGCACCACCTTGCACTTCATTATGAACACGCATGACACCACCAAAGTCACGAATAATATTATAAGAAATTGAGAGACCAAGCCCGACCCCTTTACCAACTTCTTTTGTGGTGAAGAAAGGATCAAAGATTTTATCTTTTATTTCTTCAGGCACACCAGCGCCAGAGTCTTGAACTCTTACAATCACCTTATCCTCAACTCGTTCTGAACCTATCTTGATCCATTTCTCATCACGCTCAGTCATCTCATCCATGGCATTCACGATCAAATTCATCAAGACATGTTGAAGCCGAACTTGCCCCCCCAAAAAACAAAGCTTCGGATCAACCGAAACAGACAGTTCAACACCCGATCGTTCTATTCGCGCTTGTAATAACTCCAGAGCTTCATCAACCGCATCCCGTAAACGAATGACGGCAACATTATCATTAGGTTTTCGTGCAAAAGCTGATAATCGTTTAGATAGCTTCGCCATACGTTCTGTAAGGATCAAAATACGCCGCATATTTTCCGACGCCTTATCATCCATACCGCGATCCATAAATGCATTCGCGTTCTCCGCATAAGTTCTAATCGCCGTCAGGGGTTGATTAAACTCGTGGCTTAAGGCCGTCGACATTTGCCCAAGGGCTGCCATTTTACCTGCTTGAATAAGTTCAGACTGAGTTTGACGCAATTCTTCATTACTGCGTTTCAAGTCAGCTGTTCTTTCTTCAACCTTATTTTCCAACATCAATCGGGCACGTTCACGAAATTCAAGCATTTGCATCAAGCGATCACGGCGCTGTAATAGGATGACAGCAATCAGTAACGCCACTGTTAAGATGGAAGAAACAACCAAACTTACCAACATTGCAGAGATACGCGCCGATTCTGTGGGCACTAACAGATGGATATTCCATTTTTCTGCGGTCATAGGTAGTGCATATTGTAAAAATTCGGTTTTCCGCTTTTCAGACCGATCCGCCACAGTCGACACCAAAGCACCAAATTTCTGATCCGGTTTTGCCTCCACATTATCAATAGGTAAAAGATCCAGTGTATCGACCGAATATTGTCGTTCTGTTTCAATTCGAGAAATCGCCTTATCATTCAAAATATCTACCGTTTTAAGCCGCCAATCAGGATGACTTGCGATAATTACCACCCCTGCCTCATCGGTTACAAATATCTCATTCTGACGCGCACGAAGTTCTTGTTCAATCTCTTCTACTGTCAATTTAACAACAATGACACCAATGGTTTGGTGTTCATATCGCACAGGATGAGATAAATAATATCCACGTTTACCGGAAATCACACCAAGGGCGAAAAAGCGCCCTAATCGCCCTTGCATAGCTTGTGTATAATAGGGTCGAAAACTATAATTCTGCCCGATAAAAGTGACCGGATTATCCCAGTTAGATGCCGCGATTGTTAAGCCATTTGCATTCAACAGATACACATCCGATGCGCCTGAGGCGCTGCTCCAATTTTCTAAAACACGATTAGCGATATCAACGTTGAAAGGAGACGGATTGATAAGAACGGATCGGATTTCAGGATAGGCCGCATAGGTTGACGGTAATGGCCTAAATTTGCCAAGCCACCCTTGCACAACCTCTTTATAAATCGATGTTTCTGCCCGTGCCTCTATCGCCATTTCTTTTAGGAAATATGAACGAGACACCGTAAAGGTCACCATCGTCACAACAACGAGCAGCAAAAGAGAAAAACCAATAAATTTGTGACGTCTTGAAAGCAAAATGGATTAATGCCCTATAGTGTAACTCATCTTCAAGATAGTGTTTTTTAACATGTCAGGTCAAACAACAGAAACATGTAAATCTTCCAGCCCATCAATATGCGCGCATAGCTTATCCCCTCTTTCAACGGGACCAACACCTGCTGGCGTACCAGATAGAATCACATCACCTGCGGCGAGTTCAAAATAATCGGATAGGTATGAAATCATCTCTGCCACCTTCCAAATCATTTGATTGAGGTTGCCTGTTTGACGGACCTCGCCATTCACTTTTAATTCAATCAATGCGTCTGATAAATGTTCATTTTCTGATACTGGTGTAATTATCCCCACTGGCGCAGAAGCCTCAAAAGATTTGCCAATTTCCCAAGGTCTTCTCATTTTCTTTTGTACCGCTTGTAAATCACGACGTGTCATATCTAAACAAACTGCGTAACCATACACATGCTCCAAAGCTTGATTGACAGAGATATTCCGCCCACCCGATTTTAACGCGGCTAACATTTCTACTTCGTGATGCACATCATTTGATTGAACTGGGTAGGGAAAAACACCATCCGAAACCAGATTATCGGCATCTTTCTGGAAAAAAAATGGTGGTTCTTTATCGGGATCGTGCCCCATCTCTATAGCGTGGTCAGCATAATTACGGCCAATACAATATACCCGACGTACTGGAAATTTGGAGGAGCTGTCTTTTACCGGAATAGATACTTGCGGCGGTGCTGTAATAACAAAATCAGTCATCTGGGAAACTTTCCATATAATATGTTGGAAATCATTACATAGAAAATTACAGATTTCCTGCTTCCTCGCAAACCCAATCTAAGAATAACTTCACACGCAGATCGTCCATCATATTTTCCTGATAGATTAATCCCCATTCCCCTTTGCCTTTACACATATGATTAATGGGCCTTACCAAACGACCCGATGCCAAATCACCATCTGCGACAGGCCCATTCACCAATGCAATCCCTTCACCAGCACAAGCCATTTCAAGTGCAACAGCCAGAGTATCCACACTTAGATTTCCTTTTCCCTCGTGATGTGCCACACCTGCTGAATGAAACCATTGATCCCAGTTCCAAAAATCACTTTCTGAATTGACGATAAGTAGGGGCAAATTATTTAGATCAACCGCGCTCAAACTGTTCTCATTAGCAAGTTTGGGACTGCATACCGGGAAAATCTTACTTTCAAATAAAGACGTCCACCCATATCCATCCGGTATCTTTTTGTCCGAATAGATGATTGCGATATCAGCATTATCTTCATCAAATTCCCAATCGATACCAGATGTATTTAAATGAAGATCAATATGAGGTGCCAAGTTTCGAAATCTATTTAAACGACCTGCTAACCATTTAATTGATAATGTAATATAGGCTTGCACCCGAAATGGCCGCTCCTCCCATCTCTTCGTTAAAGCTTCTTGCCCTTCAAGTAATGTTTCAAGCGCCTTACGGATATAACCGTAATAAAACTTACCTTCTGCGTTTAGTTGAATATGGCGTCCTGCACGTTCAAATAAAGGATAGCCAAGATGCTCTTCCAACATCTTGATTTGATGAGAGATCGCAGGATGCGTCAGGCTTAACTCATCCGCGGCCATACTCACAGATCCTAATCGCGCTGCGGCCTCGAAACCACGTAGAGATTTTAAAGGTGGCAATTCACCCTTTAGTTCTTTCATTTATTGCGCTCCCAAACAATAAGTAAAAATAATTTACCAATAAGCAAAAAAAGATCAATTGTTAAAAAATTCTAAGCAGTTAATTCTGCAAATAGAATAACCAACTAATCGATAGGGAAAAAAATGAAAGTAGGTTTTGTAGGACTTGGCAATGTCGGCAGTAAATTGGCAGGCAGTTTATTACGTAATGGGTATGATGTAACCGTACGCGATTTAAACGAAGATTTCGTAAATGATTTTGTAAATAGAGGTGCAAAGTCTGCATCCTCTCCGAAAGAGCTCGCAGAAAATTGTGATGTGGTCATCACATGTCTTCCATCACCTTCTGCTTGCTCTCAAGTAATGGAAGCAGAAGACGGTATTATTGCCGGCCTGTCCGAAGGTAAAGTCTGGATGGAAATGAGCACAACAGACGAAACTGAAGTACGCCGTATCGCTGATAAAGTTGAAGCAATAGGTGCATTTGCGGTTGATTGCCCGGTATCTGGTGGATGTCATCGTGCAGATACAGGTAATATCTCTATCTTTGCTGGTTGCAAACGCGAGGCCTTTGATAAAGTGTTGCCAATCCTGACCACAATGGGACGTCGTATCCTACATACGGGTGAGATCGGGTCTGCGTCCGTGTTGAAGGTTGTGACCAATTATCTGGCAACTGCGAACCTAGTATCCATTGCCGAAGCTTTAACTGCATGTAAAGTATTAGGTATGGATATGAATGTCTCTTATGAAGCGATCAAAGCTTCTTCTGGTAATTCATTTGTCCATGAAACAGAGTCACAAGTCATCCTCAATGGCAGTCGGGATATCAACTTTACCATGGATCTGGTTTCTAAGGATGTCGGTATCTTTCACGAACTAACAAAACGTAAAGGGATGGATCTGGAAATCGCCCCGTTATTGGTGAATATCTTTAAAGACGGTGAAGAAAAATTCGGATCACGTGAATTATCCCCAAATATTATTCGTCGCATCGAAGAACCTTGCGGCGTCAAAGTACTTGGCGAAGGTTTCCCACCAGAAATGGTTGACGATGAGCCTGAGGAAAAAGGATATGAAGTCGTCATTGAAGGTCGCAAAGACTAATAAATAGAGGGTCGCAGATGCGGCCCTTTTCTTTCTCTGAAAGCTTCAATCCGCGACAGAAGTTAATGGCAGGATCAAAATAGCTTCTGTTCCTTTACCCAATTCACTTTGTATTTTTATGGTGCCGCCATGTAATTCTGCCAAGCGAATGGAAATAGATAAGCCAATACCAGTACCTGAGGCGCTGTCTAAGCTTGATGCAATTGAAACTGCATTTCTTGCTTGTTTAAATGGCTCAAGAATAACATCACAATCTTCTTTGGCTATTCCCTTACCATTATCAGAGATGATTAGTTTGAAATCTTTTTCAAGTTCGTATCGAATTTCAACCCGGCATCCCCGACCAGCATGTTTAAAGGCATTGGATACGAAATTCAGCAAAATTTGCTTAATCATGGTCGCATCCACATTAAGGTTTAACTTCTGATCCTTTTCAAATACCAATTCACTTTGATTACGTTCGCATAAGATACGGCTTAATCTTTCCACATCTTTTAACAAGTCATCTAATGGAGTAACTTCACGAACGACTTTAACCTCTCCGGCTTCGATTTTGGTAAGGTCTAGAATTTCCTTCAACAAGTCACTTAAATGTCGTCCACTACTATGGATATCATTCACATAACCCTGATATTTAGGCTCGTTAATTGGCCCCCATATTTCTTTTTTCATTACTTCGGCAAAACCAATAATTGCATTCAGAGGGGTTCTTAACTCATGACTCATATTTGCCAAGAATTGAGTTTTCGCTCTATTCGCTCTTTCGGCCACATTTTGGCTGAGCTTCAACTCTTTCATCACGCGTTTACGTTCTTCAATTTCCTGACGTAATTGTTGATTATTTTGCTGAAGATCACGTGTTCGATCATGAACCTTTTTCTCTAAAGTCTTTCCAAGATGTATTAGCCTCCTATTCTGCATCAAAAGATATATGGAAAGCATGACGCCAAGGATTAAGGCCAGAGAAAATAATGCGATCGCTGCAACATAAATATTGGCCAAGTTTTCGCGACGCAAGCGCGACTGTTCCTGATGCACAAATAACGCAGAAAGAGATAATTCACGCCCTAACTCAGCCATTGCGGTTAATTCATCGGCCATCTTACCAAGACTTTGATCTGTATACTCATTTGCAATGATATATGCATCAATCGTTTCAAGCCCTGATTGTAATTTTGGGATAGAAGATCGACTATTTTCTAATAACAGAAACTCTGTGCCCAAACTTCCTGTTTCAAGAGAGGCAACACGGCTCCATAGAATATCAAATTGACCTAAAAATGCCTCTCGCGTTTCTGGCGTTTTTTCTAACGCAAATTCTTTGAGTAGCAATTCAGATTTTACGGCTTCACGTTCAAGCTGATAGACAAAGAAAACAAAGTTATCCCGGAACTCTTTTGATTGACGCATATATTCTTTTTGAAAAGAATATAAAGATACAATCGCGCTAAGACATAGGCAAAACGCGAGAAACATCAATAATCTCTTAAAATTCTTTGCTACAAATTGCCGCATATCAGCTTCAAAAACTTTGCTTTGTCTTATTCAATAACCATACTTTTCAATTGCCAAATTGAACGCGCATAATAGGTTTCCACTCTCAAATCTTCATCATCATTCCATGGATAAATAATCCAAACAGGCCCTTTATCTCTTACAGATAAACGTTTCCCATCAAGAGATGTGGCAAGAATAACATCAAATTCCTGCACATCCTCCATTGGAATAACCACCATATAGTCATTTAAGGCTTTTGCCTGTATGACATTTCCAGATGCGCCGACCATATCAAGAAAATCGCGCAATAGAGGCCCAGAGAAACTAACATTCCCTTCGGTCCATGGCGTTTCAACTGTTAATGTTGTTTGAGGAAGCGCGTCCAACATAGCCAGATCAAACTCCGCATGACCATCCTTGTTCGTTTTGTCGATTTGGCCCGAGACGGAAAGAATGACTTTATCTGTTGGCTTGGGAAGTTCAGACGCAACTGATACAGGTCCAACGATAGAAAGAGAGATAAGAAAAACTGCAACGTTAAAAAGTTTTTTCAAGGTCACCTCCTCAGTATCTTGATAACTCACAATTATCATACTGTATTTTAAGAAGAATGGAGAGTGAAAAATCCCTCAACTCTCGTTTTAAACGTTAATATCAACGATCTCAGTTTCATAATCTGTGTTTAATCTTTGACATTAAATCGATAACAAACCAAACAGTGACCTCAAGAAAATGTATCTTACAGCCCGCTTCTGTTTGTGTTTTTACAGCTGCTATCTGGTTGACATATAAATTACGTTTTAATTCAACATAATTACGCCTTATTTATGATTTAATGCCAAAGAT
>NZ_SMMC01000004.1 GCF_009711445.1 Curvivirga aplysinae
CCACCATAGAGACGATCATTTCCTTCATTGCCATTTAGCTGGTCATTATCAGCACCACCACGCAATATGTCGTTTCCTAGACCACCGGAAAGAATATCTTCGCCGGAACCACCTGATAGTCTGTCGTTTCCCGAACCGCCTTTCAGGTTGTCGTTTCCTTCACCACCATAAAGACGATCTGCCCCGCCGCCTGCAATGAGCGTATCGTTACCTGATCCACCATATAGACGGTCATTGTTATCACCTGTCGTCAGTTGGTCA
>NZ_SMMC01000010.1 GCF_009711445.1 Curvivirga aplysinae
TCAGTTATATATACAACCGATCTAGTTAATATTTAATTAAAATTTGATGTATCGCAAGAAAAAAAGAAAAGGCACAACCTCAAAAGAGAGAATTGTGCCTTTCAGGTGAATATGATCATCTAGGAATGAGTTAGGCTGCCGCTTCGAAAGCCTCTAAATTTAGACGAATCTTTTCACTAACTCGTTTAAATGCTTCGATATCTTCTTCGGAAATTTCATCTGATGCTTGAAGATTGATATCCTCAATATAAGGGCTTAGTTCTGTTTCAAGTGCTTTACCTTTCTCGGATAGGTAAATATTTATCTTACGACGATCGCTTTCGTTTCGTACACGCTTAATTAGCCCGTCGCGTTCCATCGCGCGCAGGGCAACAACGGTGGTAGGCCCCATGATGCCAAGTTGGTCACTTAATGCCTTTTGTGTCAGGCCATCTTCGCGCCATAACACACGTAAATAATACCATTGGCCAATTGGAATGTTATGTTTGGTGAGGCGTGCTTGTAATGCACGTGTAAACGCACGATGTGTCATGCGTGCGTTAAATCCAAGACTTTCATCTGGCTTGATGATCAATTCTGTTTGTTTCAGCATGGTATTACTCTCCAATTTTGAAACTTATTAAATAAACTGCTTTATAATTGACTTTGCAGGATTAATTTTATGCTGCCTAAGTCTATATTGCACTGCGATATGAAACCTTATGGTCCGGCGAATTCGGAATGTCAATTATTCCATAAGGGGTATTTGGGGGTTAATTTAGTATGCGAATGATTAACTCCTTGAAAATATATACAATTTTATTTAAATTGAGGTAAATC
>NZ_SMMC01000056.1 GCF_009711445.1 Curvivirga aplysinae
AGTAGTTAGAATTTGTATACGTTAGAAAAAAGGTAGTTAGATATGTCTTCTGATACATTGGGCCATAGAATTGAAATAGCACGTACGGCGAAAGGATATAGTCGCGTACAGCTTGCCCGGCGTCTTTCCATTAAATCAGCAACTCTTGGAAATTGGGAGAATGATCTATCTGAACCTCGTGCCAATAAATTAAGTATGCTAGCAGGTGTTCTAGGCGTGACGATTTACTGGCTAATGACAGGTAAAGGGGATGATACCCCGACTGAGGAACAATTGCTTGGTACCGCAACTTTACAACAAAAACTGGATGCGGCAAAAGGTGTCTCCCATCGTTTAAGCGTTATTCTTGCAGACTTGGAAGGGGATATTGCACGCCTTCAACGTCGTTTGGATGAGGAACATGAAGGGGCGATAGCGTAAAGTTTCATCGTTTTGATTTGGAAAAAGCCGAGGATAATCCTCGGCTTTTTTGTTAGGTATTTCTTATTCATTAGCTGCTTTGTAATTATGCAGCTTATAGCCCTTATAAGTCATAATAATATTGTGAAAATTAATTGCGTTTCCGAACATTTTTTGAATTCATTTTTAGGTGAAAACATGTATGAGGATAGGAAAAGAAATCCTCTTTGATGAATGGAAATCAAAATGGCAAATTCGAAAGTGATCTTGGTCGTATTAGATGGTTTAGGGTATGGCGCTGCCACACAGGAACTAGGCTATTTGGAAGGTATGGTACAGGCGGGTAAAGCGTCAAAATGGAAGGTAAAGACATCTTTACCAAGTAATTCTCGCCCTCTTTATGAAACAATTCATACTGGCTTACCCCCGATTGAACATGGGGTGTTAACAAATGACATTGTGCGTTTGAGCCATTGTGAACATTTATTTTCTATTTGTCGTGCTCATGACCGTACCACGGCAGCTGCGGCCTATAGCTGGATGTCTGAATTATATAATCATGTACCTTATGATCCGGTTGAAGATCGCGAACAGGATGACGAAAGCCGTAACATTCAACATGGTCGGTTTTATCAAAAGGACGACTATCCCGATTTCGAACTTTTCGCGGACGCGGAACTTTTGATCCGTCGTCATCATCCTGACTTTATGCTGATCCATCCGATGGGTTGTGATTATAAGGGGCATGTCTATGGCGGTTCATCTGACCAATATCACAAACAGGCATCCCGCGCAGATCAAATCCTGTCCACTTATATGCCAGCTTGGCTAGAAAAGGGGTATGAGGTTTTAGTAACTGCAGATCATGGCATGGATGAGAAAGGTTGGCATGGCGGTACCTTGGAAGTTGTACAACATGTGCCGCTTTATCATGTTAGTTCATCACCAATTCAAAATGATCAGGATGTTGTGGATCAATGTGCTATTGCTCCAACGGTTTTGAAGTTAATGGGATTGCCCATTCCGGATCAGATGAAGGTTGCAGCCTTAAATGCGTAATTGAAAAGGGCCCGAAAAATACGGGCCCTTTATTTTCTAAAAACGCAGATGAAGATTTAAGCGACCTCTTCACCTTCTTCATCATCTGAGAATTGTGCGGCAAAAGCATCAAAGAATTTATCTGCTAATTTAGCAGAAGTGGATTTTACCAAACGTTGCCCTAATTGGGCTAACTTTCCACCGATAGAAGCATCGACTTCATATTTCAACAAAGTACCTTCTTCAGCTTCTTCCAGAACCACAGATGCGCTTCCTTTGGCAAAGCCGGCAATGCCGCCATTACCTGCACCAACAATACGATAACTTTCAGGTGGGTTCAGGTTTTCTAACTCAACTTCACCTTTAAATTTTGCTTTTACAGGTCCGATTTTTTGAACTGCGATCGCATTGAATTTTGTATCGGATTCTTTGTTCAGTTCTTCACATCCCGGAATGCAGGTTTTCAAGACTTCTGCATCATTTAGGGCTGCCCAAACATCTTCGCGTGATGCTTTCAGCAGATATTCCCCATTCATTTCCATATCTTTGATCCCTATTCGTCAAAACTTTAAAGTTTCAGATCGCAAGCTTCGAAAGCTTCTTCAATCTTACGTTTTTCTTCTTGCGTTAATCCAATCATAGGGAGAGGAAATTGTCTATTAATTTTGATCGTGCATTTTTGGATATTATAAGCATAGTAAGCATCATTGATTCGATATTTGAAAAGGATGACATATGTTGAAGCTCGCCTTGATTGGAAATGGTACAATTGCAACTTATGTGGCTGAAAAGCTAGCGACTTCATCAGAGGTGAAAATTGTACAAGTCATATGTCAACCGGGCCGGGAAGACGAAGCCAAACAAATGATTGGACATGATGTAGATGTGATCCTTGGTGCAGATGCATTGAACAATGATCTTGATTTGATTGTTGATTGCGCTGGGCACGAAGCCTTGAAAGAGCATGGAGCCACAATTTTGCGTCGCGGTTTTAAATTCTATACGGTGTCCAATGGGGCAATGGCAGATCCTGCAATAGCCTTGGAAATGGAAAATGCGGCGAAAGAAGGCAAAACATCTTTGCGTCTTTTATCAGGTGCAGTTGGGGCAATGGATGCTTTGTCTGCAGCCGCTGTTGGTGGCTTAGACAGCGTGACGTATAAGGGGTGTAAACCTTCGCGTGGCTGGAAGGGAACTGTGGCTGAAGATGTCTTGGACTTGGATCAAATGTCGGAACCTGCCGAACATTTCCGCGGTACAGCGCGTGAGGCTGCTTTACGGTATCCAAAAAACGCGAATGTTGCGGCCACGATTGCACTGGCCGGTGTTGGGATGGATCGCACAGAAGTGGTCTTGATTGCCGATCCAAATGCCACATCAAACACCCATGAAATTGAAGTAGAAGGTGCTTTTGGTAAATTCATGTTTCGGATTGATGGAAAGCCTTTACCGAACAATCCGAAATCATCCGCGTTAACTGCCATGAATGTAGTGCGTGTGGTGTTAAATGAGGCCGCCGCAGTTATTTCTTAATTTTCATTAAATACTTTTATGAGAAGCCATCCTTGTGGCATATCTAGCATAATCTTGGAAAATAAGGCTGTTCAAATCAAATTAAATTAGTTACAATTGTAACAGTTAAAAATGAAACTAAATATATGCATTAAAGTTTCATCCCATCAGGATTTAGGAAAAGAGCAAATTTGTGTTTTTAGCCATCGGTCATTTTCTGTCCAATAGTGTGCGTGGAGTGTCCTGTTCTCCACCTTGTTAGGTCTCGTTTTCCTTTTGACTTAACAAAATTTATGGAGATTTATAATGACTGATTTATTTGATAACCCGATGGGTCTTGATGGTTTTGAATTTGCTGAATTTGCGGCCCCTGAACCAAATACGCTTGAACCTATCTTTGAAATGATGGGCTTTACCAAAGTTGCCGTGCATCGTTCTAAAAATGTGGATTTGTACCGTCAGGGCAATATCAACTTTATCTTGAATAAAGAACCAAACAGCCTTGCCGCTTATTTTGCAGAAGAACATGGCCCCTCATGTTGTGGCCTCGGGTTCCGCGTAAAAGATTCCCACAAAGCCTATGATTATGCGCTGACGCAGGGCGCGCAGCCGATTGAAATCCCTACGGGTCCGATGGAGTTACGTTTGCCAGCCGTTAAGGGAATCGGCGGTGCGCCAATTTATTTGATTGATCGTTATGAAGATGGGGTTTCTATCTATGATATTGATTTTAAATATCTGGACGGTGTTGATCGTAATCCGGTGGGCTGCGGTTTCCACACGTTGGATCATTTAACCCATAATGTATATAAAGGCCGTATGGCATATTGGGGTGGGTTTTATGAGAATATCTTTGGTTTCCGTGAATTACGCTACTTTGACATTAAAGGGGAATATACGGGCCTGACATCTCGTGCGATGACGGCACCGGATGGTAAAATCCGTATTCCACTAAATGAGGAAGCATCTAGCGGAACCGGTCAGATCGAAGAATTCCTGATGGCATTTAATGGAGAAGGTATTCAACATATTGCGCTGTCTTGTGATAACTTGCCTGAAGCTTGGGATAAGTTGAAAGCAAAGGGGATGCCGTTTATGACCCCGCCTCCTGAAGCTTATTATGAGATGTTGGAAGAACGCTTACCCGGGCATGGTGAACCTGTTGATGAGCTAAAATCTCGTGGTATTTTGATGGATGGTTCAACGGATAATAATGATCCTCGTTTGCTGCTACAGATTTTCTCTGAATGTTTGATGGGTCCAGTCTTTTTTGAATTTATCGAACGCAAAAAAGATGAAGGTTTTGGGGAGGGTAACTTTAAAGCCTTATTTGATTCTATGGAACGTGATCAGATCCGTCGCGGCGTTTTAGAAGTAGAAGAAGCGTAACCAATTAAAAGGCCCTGTCTGCAGGGCCTTTTTCTTCTGCTTGCGAGGATGAATTTCTCGCGATAGCTTAGGGTTATGACAAAGAAGCTTCTAATTATTGCCCATAAACCTTTCCCCGAATACACAAGCGTTATGTGAGGCGATTGAACGTGGGGCCTCCAACCCGGATATTGATGGGGTGGATGTGACTGTTTTGACGCCATTTGAGGCTGGTGTGGAAGATGTCTTAGCGGCAGATGGGGTGATTTTAAGCACGACCGAAAATCTGGGATATATGTCTGGCGCGATGAAGGATTTTTTTGATCGCAGCTATTATGGTGTGCTGGAAGAAAAGCAAGCGATGCCTTATGGCTTGTTGGTACGTGCCGGATTAGATGGAACAGGCACAATCCGCGCCATTAATTCTATTGCAACTCAAGGTTTACGGTGGAAGCCGATTTGTGATCCTGTTTGGTGTAAAGGTGAATGGGAGGAAAATTTCCTTGTTAGAGCTGAAGAGCTTGGCACCTTAATGGCAGCAGGTCTCGAAGCTGGTGTCTTTTGATTGAAACTTTAAGTGTACTATATTGAATTCATTATTTAAAAGTAAATGAAATCCTAAAAAATATATTTATCCTTTATTTATCCTGAGTTGGTAGTATGCCTCGGGG
>NZ_SMMC01000003.1 GCF_009711445.1 Curvivirga aplysinae
ACAGCCCGCGTATCCCTTCCTGTCTTATTCTGTTTTCAAACAACAAATCAAAACCGCAAGAAAAACAACCTAACCTCATCGCTTCAGCTAAGCTACTGTTTTATCTCTCTTTTTTGATCCGCCCCAGCAGCACTCTGTAGTGTGTGCCCCGTGGCGTGGGGCGGTTTATAGGACTATCTAACCAACCACGCAACCCCTTTTTTAAAACTTTTTACACTTTTTTTGAA
>NZ_SMMC01000012.1 GCF_009711445.1 Curvivirga aplysinae
ATCAGAAACTATGCCTCATTTATAAATTAATAATTTCGAAAATCTATATAATCAAAGCCATATCGGATTTTCACCAATTCTTTCTATAAGAAAATCAATAAAAACCCGCACCTTGGTCGTGAGTACATTTGATTTTGGATAGAGTAACCACAGTGCAGATGTGTCATCTATTTCATAGTCAGATAAAACTTGAACAAGTTTTCCTTCCCTCAATTCCTGATGAATACTCCACATGGAATTCAATGAAATCCCTGCACCAGCCAATGTTGTCACTTTTTGGTTTAATCCATCATCCAAAATTAAACGGCGCTTTGCCGACATAGGATGAAACACACCAGTTTCTCCGTTTAAACCAGTTAGTTTTCGTGGGGTCATATCCTTAAAACTGATCAACTGATGATCCATCAAATCGTCTGGATGGAATGGGGTACCATTTTTCGCAAGATATTCGGGTGAGGCACATAAAATTCGTTTATCTGATGCCAGTTTTCGGCCCTTTAAACTTGTATCTTCAATAGCAGAATTCCTAAGAGCTAAATCAAAGCTTCCCTCAATCAAGTCATAACGACCATCAGACAAGCGCAGCTCCAAATTCACGCCTGGATGCCGTTCTAAGAAGTCAGGTAAAATCGGCGCAATATATAACTGAGAAAAACTTGCAGGGGCCGTAAATCGTAATGTACCAGTTGCTTCGACACTTCCTTTGCCTAAGGCTGCACGTCCTGCCTTTTCCTGCGCTAATATCTCTTTAGCGAAAGGCAAAAATTCTGCTCCTTCCAAAGATAAAGATACTTTACGAGTAGATCGATGCAGTAAATCCGCGCCTAGAATATGTTCAAGTTTAGCCAAACGGTTACTGGCAACAGCAGGTGCCATGCCCAATTCTTGGCCCGCTCCGCTAATATTTAGCTTTTCAGCCGCGAGAACAAATAAGCGAATACTATCAATATCCATCGACATTATATTAAAAATCCGAATTAT
>NZ_SMMC01000022.1 GCF_009711445.1 Curvivirga aplysinae
TAGTATGTGTTTATTAAGAAATTCTAAAGATTTTCTTTAATTAATACATACTAATCAAAACATTACGCAAGGTACGCATCTCTTCCAAGCAACGGCCTGTACCCAATGCAACACAACTTAATGCATCATCTGCGATGGAAACTGGTAATCCAGTAGCATTGCGCAACACTGAATCCAGATTACGCAGATTACCGCCACCGCCTGTTAAAACGATACCTTTATCGACAATATCTGCGGCCAATTCCGGCGGGGTTTGCTCCAAGGCAACCTTACATGCCTCAACAATCGCACCAACTGGCTCAGCCAAGCTTTCAGCGATTTGACGCTCAGAAATGTGTAGCTCTTTAGGTACCCCATTCATCAAATCGCGACCTTTTATTTCCATGCTTTCGCCATCGCCATCTTCAGGTGGGCATGCAGAACCTATCAATTTTTTAATACGCTCAGCGGAACTTTCACCAACAAGTAGGTTATGATTACGACGGATATAAGCGATGATCGCTTCATCCATTTTGTCTCCACCAACACGCACAGAACGGGAATAAACGATACCGCCCAAGGAAAGGACAGCGACCTCTGTTGTACCACCGCCAATATCAACGACCATCGAACCGGTCGGTTCTGTAACGGGCAAACCTGCACCAATCGCAGCAGCCATCGGTTCTTCAACAAGTAGCACATCACGCGCACCTGCAGATTCAGCAGATTCCTGAATAGCACGACGCTCAACCGCAGTGGAACCAGATGGCACACATACAATAATACGAGGTGCTGCAAAACTTCGACGATTATGTACTTTACGAATGAAATGCTTGATCATTTCTTCAGCAACATCAAAGTCGGCAATAACACCGTCTCGCAAGGGACGAATAGCCTGAATATTGCCAGGCGTACGGCCTAGCATTAATTTCGCTTCATCACCAACAGCCAAAACTTGTCTTTTGCCTTTTACTTCTGCAATTGCAACAACAGAAGGTTCATTCAAAACGATCCCACGGCCCTTCACATAAACCAGTGTATTGGCCGTACCCAAATCGATCGCCATATCGGCAGATAAAAACCCAAGAAGTCGTGAAAACATGACTGACGGCAGCCTCCAAAATCCCTAAATAAATTGATGTGGTTTTTATAATCACATCGAAAGTAAAACTATCCTATAGCTACAAGGGAATTACGGCAAAAGAACGGCAAAAAAACTTTAAAATCAAAAAGTTTTCACACCTTAGAACCTAAACCCCAACTCTGTTCGTATCCTGTAATATTTCAAACTACTTGCGAAGTCTTACACTACATTTGCGAATACTTTACTATATTTCATTTAAAACCGCAAATACGTAATAAAAATACAGGAAAATAATCATAGATACGATCAGACATAGCTACAATTTAGGGTTTACGAGGTTTTACACAGAACTGCAACGATTAATTAGGCTTCTGGCCATATAGAGGCATTGAACCTGTATACAACCAAACTCGACCATTATAATAATTACTACTGAATAAAAATGATATGATATAGGGACGCGACATACCTATTGACTTGAACTGACTTATCATACCTTCCCATGAATAATATCCACTATTTTTGAAACTGGAGATCTCATGAGCCACGACTATTTTTTAAGAACAGGAAACGTGCCTCATGCTTCTGTCGATATTTCAACGCAATATCTTATATAAGCTTATTGTTAAATGAATTCAGTATTAATTTTTTGTGATCTACCAGACAGATACTGCCCCTCCGCAACATTAA
>NZ_SMMC01000019.1 GCF_009711445.1 Curvivirga aplysinae
ATATCTTTCTCAGACATGCGGAGATAGTTCGCAATAATCAAATTGATGGAGAAAGATATGTCACAAGAAAATCTAAATAAAGCTGAATTAGCTGCACTGATAAATCGCCTTACATTAGGCGTTATGTTTTTAGCACATGGCCTTTTAAAATTATTGGTGTTTACACCAGCAGGGACGGCTGGTTTCTTTGAAAGTGTTGGCTTCCCAAGCTTCTTTGCCTATTTAGTGATCCTTGCAGAAGTTGGTGGTGGCGTTGCGTTGATCACTGGTATCGCAACGCGTCTGGTATCGGTTGCATTATTACCTGTGTTATTTGGTGCATTGGTCGTTCATGCGGGTAACGGATGGTTATTTAGTGCACCAAATGGTGGTTGGGAATTTCCTGCATTTTTGATCATGTCGACAATTGTGCAGATCATCCTTGGAAGTGGTGCTTATGCTATTCGTCTGCCTTTCTTAGCGAATGTAAGGTTCGCTCAATAGTGAAAGGAATGAGGCCTGATACTAAATATATCAGGCCTTTTTTCAATCTTAAGAATTTGCTTGTTTCACGTCACTCTGTGAAGATTTATTACTTCGTAAACTTAAAGGTGTTAAACTGAATTTATCTCTGAAACGTTTACTAAAATGCGAGGCCGAGCGAAAGCCACAAGCCAAGGCAATTTCGGAAATCGGCATGGCTGTATTCAATAATAAATTACGTGCACGCTTCAATCTTACATCGACATAATAGGCCGCCGGGCCCATTTTAAATGCACGTCGAAACAGACGTTCAATATTGCGGATACTAGCACCACATTCATCCGCAAGCTCTTTACGGGTAAGGGGTGCTTCCATATTATCTTCTATAAGCTGGATAGCTTTCACAAGGGTTGGGTGATAGCGTGCTGATCGACTTACAAGAGTAGAACGTTGATAATATTGGCGATCTTCAAGGCTTTGATTGATGAGCAACTGACAACGAATTTCATCAGAGACTTCCGTACCAAAATATTTTTCACAATATGTCATCATTAGATCCAGTACGGCGGCCCCGCCAGAACAAGTAAAGCGGCGATCATGGATGATATGTAAGTCCAGTGTGAGATCTAGTTCCGGGAACTCTTCTTGCATGGAATTTAAATATTCCCAATGAATGGTACTGGATTTATCGCGTAATAGCCCACTACGGGCTAGGATATATGTTGCAGACCCACAGCCGCCCACAATAGCACCAAAACGGTCAAGCATGTTAAGATAGCTATATAGTTTGGAAGATTTTGTTTCTGGCACTAAATCTTCTGAACAAACGCAAAGCCATGGTACGTAATTGGTTTCGCTAATCATGCCATCTACTGGCATTAACATACCATTGGAAGATCGTACGGGATTGCCGTCTAAGCTTAATGCTTGCCACTTAACAGTATCTGCACCCATAACTCTGTTCACCTGGCGTAAAACTTCAATGGCAGAAACGTAGGACAGCAGAGTAAAATCAGGAAGTAGCAAGAAACTGAAATTCTTTGGGTTTATATGCATGTTTCTTCCTCTCTAGGTGCGTGTTTATCTCAAGTTTTATACGCTTTTATTGATCCTAAAAACATCAT
>NZ_SMMC01000029.1 GCF_009711445.1 Curvivirga aplysinae
GGTCATAAAAATTTAGGGGGAAGGCGAGGTAAAATTCGCGGGCAGATTAAAAAATTTCTAAAAAATTATCTGATGCTCAAAAAATACATCCTAGCCCTTCCATCACAGGTTCAGATAAAAAATTTGAACTCGAATCTTGGAGTAAGAAAATGAAACAATTGAGCAAATGGGTTAAAACATCCGTCGTCGCTGCAATGGCAGTTGGCGCGGTAGGCATGACAGGCCTTTCCAATCAGGCGGAAGCTGCCGTACAACAAACTAAAATCCCTGTCTTGGTAATGGGGGAAGATTCTGACCCAACTACTGTAAAACGTTCCAGTGACATCTTTAAACGTGTAATGGCTGGCTTGAAAGATAGCATGTCCCGTTATGGTTTCCGCATGATGGATGAAGAGTTTATGGCGGTGGAGCTTGGATGGAAAATCACTGAACGCCGTCCAAAAACAGAATTAATTGAGGCTGCAAAATTGGCAAATGCAGCGTCAAAAGCAAATACCCGCAGCCGTGCTATGGTGCTATTCCGTGTCCATGCGACTTTGAAAAAGTTAAGTTTCTCCAACAAGGTAACAACCCGTATTGATGGTGAAATCTATGATGTGAACAACAATAACTTCCTAGGTACATTTGAATTAAGCCCACAAGCTTATCCAGCGCCAGCAGATTGTGATTCTATCTGTATTTCAGAAGTAGTAGGTGCAAAAGCACGTGTTATCGCCGAAGATCTTGGCAATGTTTTGGCGAAGAAACTGGATTATTTACATACTGATGGCTCCGCATCCGGATCTTCTGTTTCTGGTGGTTCCAGTGGCAATGGTTCAATCCCGTCTTACGCGGAAAGCAACATTCCAAATGCTTACACAATTAACTTGAAATATTTCGATACACGCGAAGCATTATCAATTATCGGTGTGATGTCTGATGAATTTCCAGGTTATAAAAGCCATGAGTTACTTTCAAAAGGCTCTGTCAATCGTTCCTACGAATATATGACCATTGCAAAATCTTCCAAGTTGGAAGAATGGATCACAATCCTGCTTATCGATATGGGCTTTGATATTGATCGTCACATCGAAATTATGATCCAGGGGAATGAAATTACAGTGAATAAACTGAATGCGACCCCAGAACGTGCCCGTTCCGAAGATGAAACCAAACGCTTCAACTAAGTTTTAATCTTCCGTCCTTCCTATCACTCGAAGGACGGAAGACATCTTAATCTGTTGAAATAAGTTGTACTCTAATTCTTTAAAGACTAGCCGTTCAAAAGGACAAGAAAATGACTTTAAAATCCATTTCAAAAGTAATCTTCGGGATTTTGGCATTGTCTCTTTTGGCAGCCTGTGCCCCGAAAAACCAAGAATTCTCCGGCCGCAATACAGTACCTGTTATGATTTTAGCCGAAGATGAAAGTGGTAATTCTTTGCCGCGAAGCAGCTTGGTTCATAAACAAATCATTGCAAAGGTTCAACGCCAACTTCTGCGCCAAGGCTTTACCGTCAAAGATGGTGATTTCGTATTATCAGATGCAGGTATCACTCAATTTGACCGCATGACCAAAAGCGAGATTATCGAAGCTGCAAAATTGGCTAATGGTTCCGCCTCTGCATCACGTCGCGCACGCGCATTAGTTTTGGTTCGTGTGTTTAGCCGTTCCCAAAATGCATCCTTCTCAAATATCGTGCATACACATTTGGAAGGTGAAATTTATGACCTCAAAAACAATAGCTATATGACGGGTTTTGATACACCAGTGAAAAAATTTGGTGCCCCAACAGATTGTGATATGATTTGCGCAATCACCGTGACCAGCCGTGAAACAGCACCTTTGGCAGATGATTTAGGCAGCGTATTAAGTCGCAAACTAGCTGCATTGGTTGACGGACGCCAAATTGCCAATGACCAACCGCGTAATTCAACATCAAGTAGCCATCTTGCTAAAAAAGATACCTATGTTTTCAACCTAATTGGTTTTAATACTGAAGAAGCATTGGAAATCATGCGTGTCATGAGCAAGGAATTTCCTGGTTATCAATCCCATGATCTGATTGCACGCAACAATCAACAATGGACTTATGAATATCACAGTAAAGCCAATTTTGGTAAGTTGGAGAAATGGGTCAGCATTCTATTAATTGATATGGGATACGATCCGGATCGCGAAGTGGATATCAAATTCGCTAATAACAACTTCACTCTCAACTTAAAAGAAGCACAAATTCCATCTCCAAGTGGATCTGGCACGAAACCAACAGGCTCTGCACGCTTCCAGTAAAATTCAGAAATCTGGATTTATGAAACCCTCTAAATTTTCTTTAGGGG
>NZ_SMMC01000023.1 GCF_009711445.1 Curvivirga aplysinae
CTATTTCACTAAAAGATGAAAATTTGTCATGTTACCACCTATCCAAAATATATTGGCATTCGTTACAATCGTAGAGCTAAAACAGCTAAAACGTGCTGCCAGCCATCTGAATTTGACAGAATCCGCGATAAGCCATCAGTTAAGCCGATTGGAAGATCAACTTGGCAGGAAATTGTTAGAAAGAGGTAGAAATGAAGCCTCATTAACATCCGATGGTGAAATCTTTTATGCGTTTGCAACCAATGCCTTGAGAGAATTGCAAAATGGTGTTTCGGCAATCCAATCCCACAATGTGAATAGCATTCATATCACGGCACCTCGCACCATGGTGGCGATGTGGCTAGCGGCGAAAATTCCTGAGTTTTACATAGATCAGCCAAATATAGAATTACGCCTTAGTGCGACGGATCGTGTCTGTAATTTGAAACATGAAAAAATCCATCTTGCGATCCGATCAACACCAAATCTTACAGATGGCTATCGTTATGAGAAATTTTGCGAACAATATATATTCCCCGTAGCAAGTCCTGAGATCGCAAAAGAAATCGCCATAAAAGGATGGGATCAGGTTGTAAAAGAAACTGCCTTTATCTTGAATGAGACACATCAAGGTGAATGGAAACAATGGTCTGAAGAATTTAACATATCCTGTCCAGAGGAAAGGGAAATGCGTCGTTTGGGCAGTTATGATATCGTGCAATCTGCCTGCATTAAAGGTTTAGGGATCGCAATGGGCAGATATCCATTATGTTCGGAAGCTATTCAGGATGGTCGCTTGGTACCGATATTTGAGGATAAAAAATTCTATGATACGCCGTATTATCTGGCATGGTCGGAAGATAGTCCAAATTATAAATCTTTAAGAATTGTCAGGGATTGGCTGTTGGAACGTAAACCAATAGATTGAAGTGACCGTCCTATTGCAGGACGGTCATCTAAAAATATCAGCTGAGCAACCAGCCACCATCTACATCGACAGTCGTGCCGGTTACAAATTCATTTTGTACGACAAAAAGAATACCTTTTGCTACCTCTTCCGGCTGACCCGGACGCGGGATCAGGTTATCTTTGGTCATATCGGCCAATTGTGCATCCCGTACGGTCACATCATCGCCAAACATAGGTGTGCTGATGAGGCCCGGGGAAACTACATTGATACGGCGCGGGGCCAATTCCGGTGCGATGGCCCGCACAAAAGCTTCTACAGCGCCCCCGACAGATGCCAAGGCAATTTGGCCCGGACGGCATTTGCGTGCGGGTGCGCCACTTACCAAAACAATATTTCCTTTTTCTGATAAATATTCGGTACCGTAACGAACTGCATTGGTGTAGCCCCATAATTTATCAAAGGAAGCCTGATAGCTATCCATATCCATTTCTAAAAACGGGCCTTTTGCGCGGCTGCCACCTGTGGCGGCACTGATTAAAATATCGTAAGGGCCGCATTCTTTGAACAAAGCCTTTAAGGCATCCGCATCACGGACATCGCATTTTCTGGTGCTGATATTATCACCAAGGTCACCTGCTTTTTCTGGATGGCGGCTGATGGCAATAACGTCTGCTCCTAAATCTGCCAGTTGTTTACATGTGGCTAAACCAATACCAGAAGTGCCACCAAAGACCAGAGCCTTCTTACTTGATAAATTCATTGATATTTCCTCAAATAAATTTTTATTTTATTTCGATATAAAAACGTTTATTTTTCATCTAACTGTGTGCCATTGAGATAATCGGCAGGAAATCCATCGGATACGTAGCTTTGATATCTTGCTAA
>NZ_SMMC01000170.1 GCF_009711445.1 Curvivirga aplysinae
CAATATATTGAGGTCAACAAAAACCAAATTGTACCTAATTAAATCTTTTGGAGATAGGTAATGACATACTATTCCGTTTTAGAGGTAACGCCGACAGCAGATGACTGGGTCGCTGATTATATTGGTCATAGCGCCCTAGACGGTGACGGTATTGAAGATGTCTCTCAACCCAATATTAGAATGAGTCTGGAAAGCCGTGCGCTTGTTCGATATTCTTGAAAAGGAAATTCTAAGATGCTGGACATGACATCTGAAAACAACTTTCCCATTATTAACAATGCATATAATGCGGTCTACAAACCAAATAAACTTAGTTTAGGCCTTGTGGTACCTATAGAAAATTATGCGACAAGCCCCGTTCCCGATATGGCAAACCATATTAAACGTGTGAAGCTTGCTGAAAAGTTGGGGTTCACAGCTATTTGGTTGCGCGATGTCCCCTTTAATGTGCCAAGTTTTGGAGATGCAGGTCAGACATTTGATCCATTCACATATCTTGGTTTTCTAGCAGTCCATACAAAACATATCGCATTAGCCACAGGCAGTATAATATTGCCACTAAGACATCCAGCGCATGTGGCAAAAGCGGCAGCAAGTGTGGATGTTCTTTCTGATGGTAGACTGATCATGGGCGTCGCATCCGGCGATAGACCAGAAGAATATCCTGCAATGAACCTACCTTTTGAAAATAGAGGAGAGCGCTTTCGTGAAAGCTTCGCATACATTCAGCAGATGTGGTTGAAAAACCCAGACTTCCAAAATGATTTTGGAAACTCAAACGGGCATATGGATATGTTACCTAAACCATCCAATGGCAAGCTTCCTCTTCTGATCACAGGTGCAAGTCAGCAATCGCCAGATTGGTTGGCAAAAAATGGAGACGGTTGGATTACCTATCCAAGGAATGTGTCCACACAATCCACCATAATCAACGAATGGCGTAGTAGAACCCAAGATGCAGGACTTTCAATCAAACCCGCATCACAATCCCTATATATTGATCTGACAGAAAAACCAGACGAAGCGCCCTCCCCCATCCATTTAGGATTTAGATCAGGAACTAAATATCTGATTGATTATCTCAAATCCTTAGAAGAAATCGGGATGAACCATGTCGCTCTTAACTTACGCTTTAATCGAAACGATATCGAAGAAACTTTGAAGCAGATATCAGAAGAAATTTTGCCGAAATTCACCTAATAAGGAATATAACAATGACAAAAACGATCTTAATTACAGGCGCCACGGATGGTATTGGGCTGGAAACAGCCAAAAAACTTGCATCAAAGGGACATACCCTTCTATTGCATGGGCGTAATTCCGGTAAAATGCAGGCAGCTATTAAAGCTGTTTCCGCAATAAATAGTAATGCTAAGATCGAAACTTACTTAGCCGACTTATCTGATCTCAAAGAAACAGTGAAACTTGCTGACGAAGTGAAGAGTAAACATGCTGCAATTGATGTGCTTATAAACAATGCAGGTATCTTCAAAACGTCAAACCCGATCACGAAAGACAATCTTGATATACGCTTTGTGGTAAATACAATCGCCCCATATTTACTCACGATAAATCTGCTCCCAATATTGAATAATAACAGTCGTGTCGTTAATCTTTCTTCAGCAGCACAAGCCCCAGTGGATATGGCGGCCCTGAATGGAAATCTATCAATGAATGATGGTGAAGCTTATGCCCAAAGTAAACTTGCTATCATCATGTGGTCACGTGGTTTAGTCCATACTATGAATGAGGCAAGCCCAATGATTGTTTCAATAAATCCAGCCTCCTTCCTTGGCAGTAAGATGGTAAAAGAAGCATATGGAATGGCCGGACATGATTTAAGCATTGGTGCGGATATTCTGGTAAAAGCATCGTTATCCGATGATTTTAAGAATGCCTCTGGCAAATATTTTGATAATGATAATGGTTGTTTCGCTGATCCGCATCCTGACGGATTAAATCGCCAAAAAACTAACGAGTTAATCACAAATATGGAGAGCTTGATTAAGCAACTTACTTAATAAATAAGTCAATGTATTCAATCACATTGGCTTATTTTCATTTAATTATTTAGCAAATTGTCGACGTGCAAATAACTCATGTATAATCATGCGATCTTCGTGACTTAGCATGGCAAAATGTTTGGTCGTGATATCTAGAATAACTTCGAAACTTTCTTTTTGATATCTGACTATATCCGCTGAAATTTCATCAGCTTCCAAAAGATCAAAATTTTCAGCACGTAAAGACTCAAGTCCTCGTTTACGGGTCTCCCGCATGTGCCGCTTCAAAGTATCAAAATGCTCTTTTACATTTAAAGCTAAATCTTCAACAACGCGCTGTCCTTCAGGGCTTAATTGTGGATGGGCCATTTCCAAAATACGTAACACGATCTTATGTGGTGGCGGTGGAGGCCCCATAGGACGCCCATCGGGTTTATTTTGCTCACTAATTTCCGTATGATCACCAAAGAAGGTCATAGAGCCGAACTTTCCTAGAAAGAAAAAGTTCAGACATAAAGAAAGGACTATAATGCCTTTCAAAGCAGATTTACTCAATTGCATCAGGCCAACCCAGCGTTATTCAATAAAGGTAAAAAACGTTGTAGGCAGGGTCTTCTGCCAACGCAACATCCTCAACCGTATCACCTTTAGACACGCCGGATAGAACCCCTATTAATATCCCGCATGCTAAACTCCCAGCCAATGCAAAAGCAGGAATTTTGCCCATTGATAATTCTGACAAAAGTTCAACCGCTTTTTTCATCCAGCCCGACGGCTGCTCATCCAAATCACCTTCATCATCTGGAAGATTTGCCATTATTTCATCGACAAGTGAACGGGATGTATACGTTTTTTCACGCGTTGATAACTCTCGTTCTATATCTTTGAAAAACTCTAGCTCCTCAAAATCTTGAGGATTATCTTGCAAATACAAATATGCTTGCTTCTGCAATTCGGATGGCCACTTACTTAAGTCACCACCATACATATTCATATGGTCGTCAAATTCTTCTTTTGTCATGTCGAAGCTTCTGCCTCTAATATATAAGTTTCAAATATTAACTTAATTGAGAACGTTAAGAGTTTCAATGATTTCCATCACTTTTTCTCTCACAATCCGTTCACAGTTTGCTGATCCTTCATAATCTCTCTAAGGCGTTGTCGCGCACGCTTTAAAAGTGACTCCGCCGCATTTAACTTTATGCCCATTACTTCTGCCACCTGTGCGGCCGTTAACCCTTCATGATAATATAGGGAAATTGCAACTTGCTGTGTTTCAGATAGCTGTGTAATAGCATCACGTATCCGTGCAGAAACCTGATTTTGCTGTATGTGGGCTTCCGCATTTGGGCGTTCATCTTCAGGTTCTTGAACGTCTTCGATATTCGAGAATTTGGTTTTACGTTGATAATCAATCGCCCTATTAAGGGTCATGCGATATAGCCAAGTTCGAAACGATGCTTTTTCAGGATTCCATTTCCCCTTACTTTTCCATAGATTTAAGAACACATCCTGTGCGATATCTTCAGCATCACTATCTCCAGACACAATGCGTTTAGCTAATGCGACCGTACGATCTACATGACGTTCCACCAACTTTCGATATGCTGACTTGTCGCCTTGCACCACCAAAACCATTAAAGCTTCGTCACTATCTGTTTCTGGAGATAGTTTTTGAGATTCCGGTTTATGACGTGCCAGTCGCTTTGCTAAAGCCCCCTTTAACTTGGCAACAGCAGGTAACGTTTCAGTCAATTTGTACTTCTTTGCATCCATATCTTCATTGGATTGATGCAAAGCATAATTCCCCGATGCCTCGTGACTGGAATCCAGCAACAAGCCATCCATATATGCAGACTTACTAATTGTCTTTGCCCCTCAAATACACACCCATGGTTTAACCATTAAGCACGTACATGCTCTTCCTCACGTTGTAAGGATTGACTTGAGGGTTCTCCCGCAAGCGCTGCCCAAGCAGAACGCATCACATTAACCTGTTGCAGGATATTATCGTAATGTTCGATCTTATCCGCAGCTTTATACCTATAATTAATCTGTGAAATCAGATTTGTATAGTATTCTTTGAGGGTTAAAGCGACTTTCCCGCCTTGCTTGAAATTAAGGTTAGATCTCAAGCCTATTAAAGCTTTTAAAACTACCTCAACTGAATTGAATTCTGTTTCAAAATCCCCGTTCAACCGAGCCTCTTTTGCCAAATATAGACGATGATACATTCGATCATAGATGCGTAAGATAGCACGTACGCCAGTTTGTGCTTCGCTGGCACGGGCATATGCATTTATCGCGTTGGCATAAGCTTGATACATTGGTCTAACTCCTAGTCTTCATTGGTGAGAGCTGTCAGCGTATCCAAGACGGCTTCATATTCCGCGATTTCTGCTTCCAGTTCTGCGTAATATTCCACTAAATCGTCATAGTAGTTTGCTGCGTCGCTCTCAATTTCGGAGATTTCTTCATTTTTGTCGGATATAGATTCTTCCATATCATTAATAATTTCGGACAAGATCCCACTGGATTCATTTGCCCAACTATCAAGGGAATAACGCATTTGATCAGCAATCCCCTGAGAAATTGATATATTCACCGTGGTAGTAGCATCCCCGGTATAAATGAAGGAAAGCCCTTCATATTCGGTACCTTCTGCGCCGGAAATAACCTTGCCATCAATCGTAAATAAAGATACATCCCCACCAACATCAACAGAAGTCACGTCTCCTGCCCCATCGATTGTAATATTCATGTCGAAATCCATATCCCCGAATATGCCGTCATGAGCCGTAATCCCGAGGTCAGAGGAGGACGTAGTCGCATTGAAGGAAAAGAAAGCTTCGATTTTTTCCGGTTCAGATAATAACACTTCATCCAAAACATCTCCATCAATGGTCAGAGTGTTATCCCAGTTAAACGTGATCCCGAATGACGCAAGACTGAGAACCTCATCATCCCCATACTCAACTGATGTGTTCAAAAGGTTATAGATTTCGCTATTTGCATTTCTTAACAGACTATCTCCAAAAAGAACCGCATCTGCAGACGCCTCACCAGATGTGGTGGTTGCTTGCTGTACAATGGCAAAATTTCGATAGTTGTTATAGGCATCAACAAAGGCTTGAACAGCTTCCTTGATACCAGATAGATCCTCTGCCACCTCTAACGTAATAGTAGTCCCCGGGTTTGCAGTATAAAGGCTTATAGTGACGCCTTCTAAAAGATCATCAATTGAATTACTATCTCTCTCAACAGTCACCCCATCAATCGTTAAAATAGCAGGTTCCGCTGCTTGAAGTTCATTTTGATAAATTCCAGCGCCATCGATGATACCTAAGCTTTGCGCTACATCGTCACCAGAGACTGTGGCAAAGGTAATTTCTTCATTGGTGTTTGAAGCGGTTAATACCATCATAAATTCTGTTTCAGAAACTTGTAAGACAGAAGCACTTACACCTGTCTCATCCGTTTCCGAATTAATCAGATCAACCAAATCATTCAAGCTGGTTGTGGCATCAATCGCAATATCAACGGATCTACCCGTTGCTGTTGAAAGATTAAAAGTGCCATCTAGCCCCAAATCGGCATCAGCATCCGCGACTGTATCAGATGCGATCTTATGTGCAGTCGCAATTTGCTCCACTTCAATTTGATAACTGCCACTAACCGCGTCATCTTCAACAAGGACCCCCATGATGTTATCTGCAGGCACATCACTGTCACTGGTTAGATAGGCAGCTTTATCATCAAACACATTATCATCGGTATCTGTTGCTGTATCCGTAAGTGTCGTCAACGCATCTTCAAATTCCTGGAGATACGTTTCCATTTCTTCATATGCTGCAACAATGGCCTGATCTTCCGATACCTCATCTGCCAAAGTGTAGGATTCACTCAAAGCTTCTTGATATTCTGCTTCAATCAAAGATGAATAGTCATACCCACTCGTCCCGGATACATAAGTGGTCGAAGTGGTTTGTGTTAATGTTGTTGTGCCTGACACATCAGTCATTTTTTGTTCATCCTAAAATTAAAGTTGAGAGACGGGAAAGCGGTGAGGTACAAGGAAGGGGGGGGCCGCTTTCCCATCTACTCGATTACTGGAACAAGCTCATCAATTGAGAAGACATAGAATTCGCCTGAGCCAGTGCTGAAATCGCCGCATTGGTTTTTACTTCCGCAGAGGAGAGTTCAGCTTGTTCTGCAGCAATATCCGCATCCACAATGGAGGAGTTTGCTGCTTCCAAATTTTCTGTTGCCTGTGCAATGTTATCTGCGCGAAACTCGAAACGAGACATCGTCGCACCAACATTTGCACGTGTTGCTGAAATTGAATCAATCGCTGTATCAATTGCAGCCGCAGCGGCTGTTGCGTTTGCCTGTGTATCTACAGACAATGCATTCACACCAAGTGCAGTTGCATCTGAATCGTCGATTTCAACGCTTAAAACATCGTTTGTGGTATCTGTTCCCAAAAGGAAATCCACACCCGTACCCGTTACCCAGTCAGAAGTACCATCTAATAATGAGTCACCATTAAACTGGGTAGATTGTGCAATAGAATCGATCTCGGCAATCAGCTCTGAAAATTCCGCATCGATATATGCACGTTCTGTATCGGTCACAGCACCAGAAAGTGATTGAGTTGCAAGAGATTTCATCCGTTGCAAAATATCACTGATATTTGAAAGACCTCCGTCCGCTGTTTCGAGAATATTAATGCCGTGTGAAGCGTTTGTTGCTGCCTGCTCCATCACTGTAATATCAGATTGGATACGTGTCGCAACTGCCAATCCAGCTGCATCATCGGATGCACGGATAATACTGGAGCCACTGGCAATTTTTGCCAATGAGTCAGATTGATCCATAGAGTTAGCATTCAAGTAACGCAAAGCTGTATTCGCCGCTGTGTTAGTAGAAATTGTAGGCATATTCTTTCTCCTTCTGTTGAAATCGCCAGCGGATTCTTCCGCATGTCACACATAGGCTTGTACGAAGGAGCCATTGGAATACTGGCGCATCTTTTTCGAAAAATTTTTTTTTATTTTTTTCGCCAGTATTTTCACCGCCCTTTCGTAAATGGTCATAACAGGCCGACAAAGCCGGACATGAATTTCTGACAGCTTTTACGCCCTTAATTATTTCGGCTGAAAAGCTGTCCGCCCCTTTGAATGGGGTCTTAGGAAAGGACTAAAATTATGGAAGTTTATGGACTTGTTTCATCCAGCGGATATGACGCTGCAACTTATAGCGCGGAAATTGAAACCAATTATGAAGATTTCCTGACTTTGCTTACAACGCAAATTCAAAATCAGGATCCGACCAATCCAATGGATACAACTGACCTAACCAATCAACTAGGTGAGTATTACACGTTAGAGCAGCAAGTGATGACCAATGAGCTTCTCAATACATTGGTCTTGGAAACACAATATGGATCCACTGGAAATCCAACTGAATATCTCGGCAATACAGTTACATATGTAAGCGATGAAGCAAGTTTGGGATCAGATGGTGCCTATTGGGAATTCGATCTACCTGAAGGTACGACATCTGCTGATTTAACCGTCACAGATAGCGAGGGCAACACCGTTTATGAAGCAACAGCTTCCTATAATAACGACGGCATAAACAACTTCATCTGGAATGGTGCAGGCACTGACGGAAATACCTACACCAGCGGCACATATACGCTTCAAGTTATTGCATCTGATGCCAACGGAACCGTCACTGACGTTGATGATATCTATACCCAAGGCACGGTCAGCAAAGTCAATTGGGTCAGTGGTGAATATGTACTGACCGTAGATGACGAAACAATCACATCCAACAAAGTAACTGCCATCGCAACCGCGGCGTAACTTAACGGAAAGGAGCCAAACCATGAGTACATTAAGTGGCGCGCTCAATGCTGCTGTAAGTGGGCTTTATGCACAAAGCACAGCAATTTCAACAATATCAACAAATATCGCCAATGTTGATACGGTTTCCTATAAAGAAGCAGATACCAGTTTTTCTACATTGGTAACCAACAACACAAGTTCTTCCAGTTATTCCGGTAGCGGTGTAACTGCAACGGTCAATCAGAATATAGAACTTCAGGGAATTGTTGAGAACTCAACATACTCAACACATATGGCAATTGATGGTGAAGGCTTCTTTGTTGTTTCTGATGAAAGCGGCGATAGTGTTTATTACACTCGTGCTGGTGATTTTGAAGAAAATGATGAAGGTTATCTCGTTAATGATGCTGGTTATTATTTAATGGGATATCCAGTTGATGAAAGTGGTGAAGCCCTTTCAGGAACCGGATCAACAGCTAGCCTTGAACAAATTAACCTAGACAGTATTACTGGTAATGCATCCGCCACGGAAAATGTCGCAATTGATGCCAACTTACCCGCAGATGCAGCGATCGGTGACACATTCACAACCGATATTGAGGTTTATGACTCACTTGGCACAAGCGCGCTTGTGGAATTAACCTGGACCAAAACAGCAGCCAATGAGTGGACTGCAACTTATGCGGACCCGTCTTATTCCAGCGATACCTCCTCCGATATCGGGGATTCCACAGGTAGCTTTACACTGAACTTTGATAGCGATGGCAATCTAACAACCACCACACCCGATCCAGCGGTACTTGATATAACAGGATGGACAACAGGCGCGTCCGATAGCAGTATTACTTTTGATTTCAGCAATGTAACACAATTTACCGATGCAGATTCTACAACAACCGTCACGTTAGATTCCATCTCTAAAGATGGCGTCCAATATGGCGACCTGAAATCAATCACCGTTGATGATCAAGGATATGTCATCGCCTCTTTTGAAAATGGTACCAGTTATCCTGTCTATCAGGTTCCCGTTGCCACTTTTAGTGATCCAAATGAATTACAAATGGAAAGCGGCAATGCCTATTCCGCAACTTATGATGCCGGTGATGTCAGCTTGAATGTTTCTGGTGAAGGATCAGCGGGTACAGTGAGTGGTTATTCACTAGAGGCTTCTACCGTAGATAATGCGGATCAATTAACCCGTCTTATCGTTGCGCAACAGGCATATTCCTCTGCCGCGCAGGTGATCACTGCAACAGATGACATGTTTGACGCCTTATTATCGGCGACACGCTAATGAGCAACTTACCTGAAAAACATAAACCGCGATCTAATCAATTACTGATCATGGAAGGTGAGCGTATTCGCTTGCTTGGGAAGAAATTGATGAACCAACATCCGGATATCATTTCACGAAATGAAGTCCTCGCCTGCAAAGATGACCTACGAAATCACATGCATAAATTGAAAGAGCGCCAAACAAAGATACGCACAAATATTTTACGACAAACTAAACGTAAATTAGCCCTCGCCGCCTATCATAGAGCAAGCAAATAAGGAGATAGATATGTCTGAAACATTAGCCTTGAAAATTGAAAATAATGCAGAGCTGCCAATCGTTGGTAAGCTTTCACGCGTGATTGATGAGTTGATGCAACTGTTAACCGAAGAAGCAACCTGGTTACATAATAAATCAGATAAAACCTCCGGATTAGAAGATATCGTTAAGCGCAAAGTTGCGCTCTCTAAAACATACTTTGATCTATTTTGCGAATATAAAAGAGATCAACAAAAAATCATCGCGTCAGGTGCAACTGAGAACGATATCTTAATGGAAAAAACCAAACGCCTTTCCCAGATTTTGTTAAATAACAAATCCATGCTGGAAGCACGTAAACAATCCACCAGTAAACGCATCAATGCTGTTGCTACCGCGATGGAAAAAAAACGCATCCAACATAACGGTTACAAACTGATTTTGGGTGGTAAATCTTCTGCGACAACGAACCAAGCCATGATTACTGATCTCGGTGTTTAATAAGTTCCTATTTATTCATCTTCATTTTAATAATCAGAGGGCAAAGCCATGAGCACAACGAGCATCAGCATTAATGCAAGCTTAACGGCAATGCAGACTGCAAGTTACAATATTTCTGTTTCCTCTGCCAATGTGGCCAACGCGGATACAGAAGGCTATACCGCGAAATCCACCAGTAACACGACACAAATGGCAGGTAGCACAGCAGTAGGTGTTCAATCACAAGCCCTGACAAATATGGTGGATCAAAACCTACTTGATGACTTGAACGAAGCCGCAAATGAAGCAAAATATACAGAGACACTACAGACAGGTTTGGAAAATATTTCAAACTCATTAGGGTCCGTCTCTGGGGATGATAGCTTATCAGAAGCAATCACAGATATTGAAACGGCTCTACTTTCGCTAGAGCTAGATCCAGCTAGTAATTCTGATCAAATCGTTTTTGTAGATAGCCTTAACGATCTGACAACCCAATTAAACAACACGTCAAACGATATTCAGGATCAACGCGCTATATCAGATGAAGATATCGAAACAGCGATCTCAAGCGTTAATTCCCTATTAAATGAAATTGATAGTTTGAATGAGCAAATTGCCATTGCCCAAGCCAATGGGAATTCTACCCTTGACCTTGAAGACAGCCGAAACACGGCTTTACAAGAATTATCAGGTTATATGAATGTGAATTCTTTCACAGATAGCAACAATCAACTTCAAATCTATACCGAAGGTGGCACCGCATTACTATTATCGGAACCACAAGAACTTTCCTATGAGGCCACATCGCCGGTAACCTCAACGACGAGTTTCAATAGTATTACTGTTGCTGGAAAAGATATTACGTCCGAAATCACGGGAGGCGAAATCGGGGCTTCTCTTGAATTACGCGATGAATTTCTGCCTGACCTGCAAGCTGAATTAGACGAACTTGCATCCACACTCGTTGACAGCATTAATGCAATTTCTAACAAAGCAACATCAATTCCATCGCCTGCAACTTTAACCAGCCACCAAACTGTCTCTGCAAGTGATGCGTTTACTGGAAGTGGTACATTTCGCATCGCTGTCACAGATAGCGATGGTGCTGTAACTGAATATGCAGATTTTGATGTTTCAACTTATTCAACGGTACAAGATTTTATTGATGATCTAAATTCTATGGCAGGCGTGAGCGCTTCAATCAATGCAGATGGATATCTGGAAATAATAACGACAACAACAGATACAGGATTATCATTTAATGAAATGGATAGCGCTGTGGGCGGCGATTCTCTTGGTATATCTAACTATTTCGGTTTTAATTCCATTCTTAGTGGGGATTCTGCTACCAACATTTCGGTAAGTGCCGACCTATTAGACGATCCCAGCCTGCTACCAACTGCGGAACTAAACGATAGCTCAACTTTGTCTATTGGTGATACGGGCCTAAATAGCGGTGATACAAGTATTATATCCAGTTTAATATCGACTTTTTCCGAAGATCAATCCTTTGATGCTGCTGGCAATTTAGGTGCAGATACAACCAGCTTCGCCAACTACGCGACGAATATAACCAGTGCGCTGGCCGTAAAGACGGACAGTGCCATAACCGATGCAGAAGTCGCTGTTTCTGCTTACGACAACTTAGCGGCCTCCTTCGCGAACGAAACAGGTGTCAATCTTGACGAAGAAATCGCTAAGATGAACGCCTATCAAGAATCTTATGAGGCGGGCGCCTATATTTTAAGCACCATACAGGAAATGTTTGATGTGCTGATGAATGCCGTGACCTAAGGAAAAGAAAATGACAAGAGTAGCCACGTTTTCCAATTATCAAAATCTTCTAAATATGAGTATGAATGTCCAATCAGATGTGTCTTCAAAACAGCTGGATATTGCTTCAGGCAAGATAAGTGAAAATTATTACGATCTTGCCAGTTCCACCAATCTCATTCTGGATTTGGAACATAGTATGTCAACCAGCCAACAATATATTGACAATGCAGAACAGGTCTCTGCACAAGTTGAGGCAACATATGCAGCTTTAAACAGTATGGTCGATGTAATGGCAAATTTCACAAGTTCTGTAACCGCCTCCCTTGGAGGAACAGATGATGTTGAGGAATTAAATGCAACTGCCCAAGCCTCATTAGAGGAAATGGGCGCCTTACTAAACCAGCAATATGGGGATACATATTTGTTTGGAGGCACGGATACTGGCCAAGCACCTGTAGATGTGTCTTCTGCCAGTTATTCAGCACAAACCTATCCATCAACAGTCAGTACTGATTATTACTCAGGTAACGATGAAACCCGAAGTTTTCATGCGGATGATAATTATGAAATAAATTATGCTGTCACAGCCAATGAGTCCGCTTTTGAAAAAGCAATTCGCGCGATGAGCATGATGGCAAATATGAATCCTCATGATGAAGATGCCATTGCAGAAGCACATGATTTAATGAATGAAGCCACAGCGGAAATCGCAGCCCTACAAGCAGAAGTTTCCATTACAGCCAGTAACATTGAAAATACGATCGATGCCCATACAAATGCGCAACTGATTACTGAAAGTATGTTGGGTGATCTGACCGAAGTCGATGTCGCAGAAGCCACAGCAGAACTTAACCAGTTGCAAGCTCAATTGGAGGCTTCATTCTCCGCAATTTCAAATGCGACTTCATTAAATCTTATTGATTACTTATAGCACCAGTATTTCTGACTTTCATACGTATCAATAAATGTTAAACCTCAATTTAAGGATGATCAGTCATGGATGTTACATCCAATAATCTTGCTTATGGCGCCAGCCTGATTTCCCAATTAAACAATCAGACTGACAGCACAGGCACCAAAGGAAATGGGAACATTTCCAGCGACATAAATTTTGCCAATTTGATGCATGCAATTGGTCAAGGCAATGCCGACCAAATGGGCGCAATTCAAGCTCTTGCAGATCTTGGAAATGGATCAAGTGAAAACTTTCAATCCGGTGACAACCTATCCAATATGTTTGGATCAGGAAATATGAGCGCAACCACAATGCAAGGCCTGTTGGACTTGCAGTCTCAGAATATGTTTAGTGATGCGGGTTTAGCGCCTCCGCCTCCAAATGAAGCATCGCAAAGCAAATCTGATTATACATCGACAGCTACGAAATCACGTAGTGAAACCGTGGATAGTATTCTTGAAAAACTAGAAGAAATGGAAGCTTCCCAATCTAGTACTGATACAGAACACATCGAAGGACACGGGCAAGAATTGTTTATGGCGATCGATTCCGACGGTGATGGAAAACTATCACAGCAAGAATTATCCGATTTTGGTCCTGCTATTCGAAATAGTTTTGGCGGAACCACAGAAGAAGATGTGTAAATCCTAACCGCTAGAATGAGACAGACTGATATGCCGCCTTCGTCACAATCCGATCTTGTCGGGCTTGCGAAGGCGGATGTCCATAAGTTGATCTAAATATCTTGGAAAAATAAGCGGGATTATCAAAACCGCAAGCTAAGGCAATCTCAGAAATAGATGCCTCTGTTTGATTTAGTAGATGACGTGCGCGTTCCATCCGTAAATCCATATAATATTTCTTTGGAGATGTATGAGTATATTTGCCAAATAGACGTTCTAATTGTCGAGCAGAAATTCCAATTTCTTCAGCAATAAATGTCGTTGAAACAGGTTCTTCAATCTGGTCTTTCATCATTTGAACAGCACGTGCAAGATATGCATTGCGAACTGCGTAACGTGATTGAAAAGACCGTTTCTGTGTTGATTCCGCATCTCGACTTGCCGAATAAACCATTTGATCCGCAACGGTTAAAGAAAGGTCATATCCATGCTCTATTTCCACCAGATGCAACATTAAATCCGCAGTTGCCGTGCCACCTGATGCGGTAATGATATTTTCATCCGCAACAAAAATACTGTTAATTAAGCTGATATTGTGAAACCGTTCTACAAAACCATCGTGGAATTCCCAATGGATAGCTGCGCGTTTTCCATCTAAAAAGCCAATTTCCGCCAAAATCCAGGCACCGGAACAAAGGCCACCAAGTTTGACACCCTTTAATCGAAGTTGACGCAGGGCACCTACTAAATTCGGTGTTATATAATCGGTCATATTGCCACCGGATAGAACAAAAGCCCGATCACAGTTGGGTAAATCGTCAAAGCTATGCTGGACCAACATTTGTGAGCCATTTGAACAGGTTGCCAACGCCCCATCTTCAGATGCAAAAGACCAAGTATAAAGCTCTTCACCGCTAACTAAATTGGCAATACGAAGGGGTTCTACCGCACAAGAAAAAGCGATATGAGCAAATTCTTCAACTAGTAGAAATAAGAAATGTTGAGGTTTCTTCATTGCCTTAAAAGTTCCGCTATGCAGATATCTCTACCTGCATAGTGGTCCAGTTTTAGTCGTTACACCAGTTTTTTCTATGTTTGCGTAAGCAAAGCTTAGTTTACAGCACGTGCAGCCGCCAACCAGCTGTCATATGCGGCTTGGTTTGCTGCAATCCATTCATCCACATGACGATCAATATCCGCAGAATCACTTTCACCATCTGCAACCTTTTTGTTTTGGGCTGAAATGTCATTAATATCAATTTGTGCCAATTCGAACAATTTAGCGGCTGCCGGATTTGCAGCAAGAAACTCATCTGTTGCAACAACACGAATGCTATCCACAGAAAAACCTAGATTTTTACCGTTGAAAGTGGTGTTATCTTCTTTGCCATCTGGTAGAGAAGTATATGGAACAGACAACCATTCAACATCTTCACCCGGCACCAACGCGCCAGATACCCAATATGGTGTCCATGTGTAATAAAGGATATTTTCGCCAGCTTCGTTGCGCGCAATACTATCCGCAATAATTGCATTATAGGCCCCTTGGTTATGAGCCACTGTATCACGCAGGCCAAATTCCGTTAGTTGATGTTCAATCACACGTTCACAGCCCCAACCTGGAACACAACCTGCCAAGTCCGCTTTTCCGTCACCATCTGCATCAAACATGGCAGCATTCTTTGGATCCTTTAATGCATCAAGACTGGTGATACCTGCATCATAGGCAGCCTTATTCACCAAGTATCCCTGTAAAGCACCATCGATAAGTGTACCTACTTTTTCAAGGACTTGATCGCCACCGGATTCCTCAAAGAAATTATGATGCAACTCATTCCAGTGAACAGCCGTAAAATCGCCATCACCTGTACCTAAAGCCAGATGAATTGTTTGATATTCAACTTCTTGTGGCTCTTCAACTTCGTAGCCTAAATCTGACAATGCTTTAAAAAGAATGCGATGCTGAAACATCTCTTCCACAGATGGGGCCATAACAGGACGCACGGTCACGCCTTCGCCCGGCTTATCTGCGGCAAATGCTGTACCTGCCAACATCACACCTGCAATTACACTACTTAGAATACCTTTTTTGAACATAAGTTTTCTCCTCTGCTAAATGTTCAATTTTCTTTTTTATAAAATGAAATTTAAGATTTTTTACTGGCGAGACGGGTCATAAAACCTACAGGTCCGCCTTGCCACCAATGACGATGACCACGTTCACGCCCTGAACGACCCATACCTTGCGTAATCCGATCTAAAACGATTGCTAAAATCACAATCCCTAATCCACCAACGATGGCTTTACCGGCATCTAATCGTCCCATAGCGCGCAATACTTCGTTACCAAGGCCTTTTACTGAAATCATGGAGGCAATCACCACCATGGAAAGGGACAACATAATAGTCTGGTTGACCCCCGCTAAAATGGTCGAAGTCGCCAAAGGTAATTCCACTTTGAACAGGATTTGGGTAGGACTTGCACCAAAGGCACGAGCGGCTTCCACCACAGATGGGTTAACATTGCGGATCCCTAACGAGGTCAATCGGATCAATGGAGGTAGTGCAAAAACAATAGTCACGATCACACCGGATACATTGCCGATGCCGATCAACATCACCACAGGAACCAGATACACAAAGGCCGGAATTGTCTGCATGGTATCCAAGACTGGACGCACCATTGCCTCAAATCGATTACTTTTACCTGCTAATACGCCAAGTGGCAGACCGATGATAAAGCATAGTAAAACCGCAGAAATTACTATAGCCAAAGTAGTCATTGCCAATCCCCAAGCCCCCGGTGACAACACACCGAGAACGGCCATGGAAATCCCGACAAGGATCGCCACACGTCGACCTGCGGCTTGCCACGCAATTAAAACTAAGATGATCAGCATGATTGATGGTGGTACTGCATTTAACCCCACATCAATACCAACAATCAGATCATTAAAGAATTTCTTGATAGGTTGTATAATTTCACGATTAGCGATGGCCCATTTCTTAATGCCATTCGCACTGTCCGCAATACCAAGATCCACAGATGCAAAGGGATCAAGTAAGCTAAATGTTTCTTCTTTTTCAGCCATAATGTTATCCTCGCCCCTATTGCGTTAACTCTGTATCACCTTGAATGCCGCGCAATAAGGCATTCTTGGTTACAACCCCGATTGGCTTGCCTTCAATCCGGACAACAATTGGATGCTGGGTTGAAATCGATAAATTCACCAAATCATCCAAAGAATGTTCAGGATGGGCTTCCGGCCATTCATCCAAGTTTTCAACAGACCCAAGACGTTGTTCATACGCCTCGACAGGTTCCATAATTTTTCCCGCTGAAATCAATTCAAGTTTCGAGATGCCAGCCACGAAATCCGCCACATAATCATCGATTGGATTAGTCACGATTTCTTCAGGTGTCCCAACTTGTACAAGAACACCGTCTTTCATGATGCCGATGCGATCCCCGATACGGATCGCTTCATCCAGATCATGCGTAATGAAGAGGGTTGTCTTTTTCATCTCAGCTGCCAAGGACATAAATTTGTCCTGTAACTGACGACGAATAAGCGGGTCTAATGCTGAAAATGGTTCATCCATCAACAAAATAGACGGGTCAGCCGCGATGGCACGGGCAAGACCTACACGTTGTTGCATACCGCCGGATAACTCATCTGGGTATTTTTGATCCCAGCCGTTTAAGTCAACCGCATCAATAGCGCGCATAGCATTTTCATGGCGCTCTTTACGATCATGACCACGAACTTCCTGACTAAACGAAACATTATCCAAGACAGTACGATGCGGCATGAGGGCCATATTCTGGAAAACCATGCCGATTTTCTCTGCCCGCACTTCACGTAAATCCTTGGCAGATAGCGCATTTACATCCATACCTTCGATAAATAGCTGACCGGATGTAGGCTCAATCAAACGATTCACATGGCGAATCAGTGTGGATTTACCGGATCCGGACAGGCCCATAATACAAAAAATTTCACCGCGCCCAACTGTGAAGCTGGCATCCTGAACACCAACAACACAATCATATTGATCGCGTACTTCTAATTTACCCAAGCCTTTTTCGGTGATCGCTTTCATCGCCTCATCAGCGCGTCTACCAAAGACTTTCCATAGGTTTTTGCAATCGATGACGACCTCATCTTTATGCGACATTTCTTCCGTCTCCCTGAAGTATTCTGCCTTAATATTTTTTAAATACATCATAAATTCATATTGTATACAAGATTTATTTTTGCTACACACATTTCAGGAATTGCTTGATCGTGGTGCAATCCCATAAACTAAACCCACAATGATCAGGTAAGGACTTAAGGAGACCGAAACGGTGAAAGACGCAGCAAAACAAAGAAAAACAAAACTGTATGACCATCTAAAGCGTGCCATTATGACGTTAGAACTGCGTCCGGGTGCGGATTTGGATGAAACACAGTTATGTGATGCATTTGAATTATCGCGCACACCTTTAAGAGAGGTCCTGCGACAGTTATCCGGTGAAGGTTATATTGAATTACGTGAAAATCGCGGCGCATGGGTGAGTGAGATGTCTTACACCACGCTTCGTGATTTCTTTTTGGCAGCCCCTATGATTTACGGTGCAATCCTGCGCTTGGCAGCAACAAATGCGACCCCCGCACAAGTTATTGCCCTCAAGGAAGTCCAAGAGGAATTCAAAACATCCCTCACCAATGCGGATGCAGCTGCACGTGCCTTAAACAACAATCGGTTCCATGAAATCACTGGTGAGATGGCAAATAACGTTTATTTACTGCCATCTTTCCGACGCCTGCTTATTGATCACGCAAGGATCGGGATGACTTTCTATCGTCCGAACAACACGGATATGAAAGAAAACCTATCTGAAGCAAGCAACCAGCATGATGCGATTATCGAAGCTATCGAAGCTGGTGATGAGAATGCGGCGGCGCAATTGGCGATTGATCACTGGAATCTCTCCCGTGATCAAATCGAAATGTTTGTGACACCTTCTTCTCTGGAAATTCCATTGGGAAGTGTGTCTATGAAAACCTAGCGACAACGCGAGAGGACATACATGACTCCAGTCTTTAAATTTGATGGGATTTACACCCCCGTTATAACCCCCTACTTCTTGGATGATACGGTCAATTGGGATGCCTTGGCTGACATGATTGACTATCTTATTGAAAAAGGGGTCCATGGTATTATTTCCGGTGGCTCAACCGGGGAAAACTATACTCAAACCATCGAAGAAAGATTGGAAATTGCCCGTTTCACCAAGGAACGGATTAATGGCCGTGTGCCCTTGGTGATCGGTACAGGTGCATGGTTACCTGCGGAATCTATTACATTGGCAAAAGGTGCAAAAGATATGGGCGCAGATGCGCTCTTACTTGCAAGCCCGCCATATTCCGTACCGACGGATCGCGAAAACGCCCTAAATGCATTAGCAATCGATAAAGCAGCTGATCTTCCGATTATGCTGTATAATTACCCACATCGTACAGGAACGATGATGGGCGAAGAATTTATAGATCGCGTCGGACGCAGCCGCAACTTCTGTGGCATCAAAGAAAGTTCCGGCGATATCAATCGCGTTCATCTATTGGCCCGCGATTATCCACATATCCAAATGGGATGTGGTATGGATGACCAAGCCCTTGAATTTTTTGCATGGGGTGCGCCATTTTGGGTATGTGGTGGTTCCAACTTCCTGCCAGAAGAACATGTTGCACTTTATAACGCATGTGTTGTTGAAAACGATTTTGCCAAAGGACGTAAGATTATGTCCGCCATGCTGCCTTTAATGCATGTGTTGGAACAGGGCGGTAAGTTCATTCAAACCATTAAATATGGAGTGACCGTTAACGGGATCGATGCGGAACATGTACGTGCGCCTTTAAAAAGTCTGAATAAAGATGACAAACGCGCATTAGAACAAGTGATGAAAGTCTTAAAGCGTACAATCGCTGATATTGTGAAGGAAGGTTAATCATGGATCTGTTAACACAAAAAGAATACGAAGCCCTTGCTGCAGACATGACATTCCCAACCAGCGCTTTCATTGATGGTGGGTATCGTCCGGCAATTTCTGGAAAAACGTTTGCCTCAACAAATCCAGCAACAGGTGAAACCCTCGCGGAAATCGCAGCATGTAACAGTGAAGATGTAAATTTCGCGGTAGAAAAGGCTCGTGAGGCTTTTGACGATGGTCGTTGGTCTCGCATGCATCCTAGCGATCGCAAAGATATCCTCATTCGTTTTTGCAAATTATTAACCCGTAACCGCCGTGAATTGGCAGTAATGGAAAGTCTAGATTCAGGCAAAACCATTTTTGATTGCGAAACTGTGGATGTGCCAGAAACCATCCATTGCCTAAAATGGCATGCGGAAGCAATTGATAAAATTTATGATCAGGTTTCCCCTGCTTCCGACGATCATATTGCTATGGTGGTTCGTGAACCCATTGGCGTTGTTGGATTGGTTCTACCATGGAATTTCCCATTATTAATGTTGGCGTGGAAAATCGGCCCTGCCTTGGCGGCGGGTTGTTCCATTGTTGTGAAACCAGCAGCAGAAACATCATTAACCGCCCTTCGGGTTGCAGAACTAGCCAGTGAAGCTGGCCTTCCCAAAGGTGTTTTAAACATTCTTCCGGGCGGCGGAGCAGATGTTGGGGAACCAATTGGGCGACATATGGATATTGATATGGTGTCTTTCACTGGCTCTACAGTAACGGGCAAACGTTTCTTGACCTATTCCGCAGAATCCAATGCCAAAGAGGTTGTCTTGGAAATGGGGGGTAAGAACCCGGCCATTGTTATGGATGATGCCGAAAATCTTGATCGTGTTGCCCAACATATTGTGAATGGGGCGTTCTGGAATATGGGTGAAAATTGTTCAGCCTCTTCCCGGTTAATTGTACATAAAGACGTAAAGGCCGAACTATTAGAACGTATTACGCATCATGCCAAAGAATGGAATGTGGGCAGCCCCCTTGATCCAGAAACACGCATGGGCGCCTTAGTGTCTGACGCACATTTCAAGAAAGTTTGCAGCTACATTGAAAAGGCAGAAACCATTATCTTTGGCGGCAAAGCAGAGAATGGTTTTGTTGAGACAACCGTGGTGGAAGTTTCTGGCAACGATGCTCTCTTGGCACGTGAAGAAATCTTCGGGCCTGTATTAAGCGTGATTACTGTTTCTTCTTATGATGAAGCGATTAAAATCGCCAACGACACTGAATATGGTCTTTGTGCTTCAATCTTCACAGCAAATACAAAACGCGCGATCCGTGGTGCCCGTGCCTTACGCGCAGGTACTGTCACCGTGAACAGCTTTGGTGAAGGTGATATCACAACTCCATTCGGCGGGTTCAAACAATCCGGTTTCGGCGGACGTGACAACAGTGTGCATGCCCATGATCAATATACCCAGTTGAAAACCATCTGGATTGATCTGGCGGATGATGAAGATGAGGCTGTCGCTTGACCCAAAGATACACAGCTTCCCGTCTTCCAAAACAATTTGGACCTGCGGCCTGGAATGCGATCTTAGGCCAACGGACCCCAAATCCAATTTTAGAAGACAATCTAACAGCTGACTTTGTGGTGATAGGGGCTGGCTTTGCCGGCCTCTCTGCCGCGAGGCGGCTGCGACAATTGCAACCTACTGCCAGTATTGTTTTATTGGATGCGGGCGAGATTGCCGAAGGTGGCGCCGGACGTAATTCCGGCTTTATGATCGACCTACCCCATGAATTAACCTCAGAAGATTATGCTGGGGCTGGCGATGATAAAACCTTGATCCAGCTAAACCGCAAGGCAATTTCCTTTGCCAGTCAAGCAGTCGAAGAATATTGCATTGATCCAAATTACTTTGATCCTGTTGGTAAAGTTAACGGAGCAGCAAGCCAGCGGGCGGACGATCATAACACCAGCTATCAAAAGCACCTGGCCTCCCTCGGTGAAAAAAGCCAGCGCCTTGATCAACAAGACATGTATGACTTAACAGGCAGTCGTCATTACCTATCCGGCCTCTACAGCCCGGGTACAGTGATGTTGCAGCCTGCGGGCTATATTCGCGGGCTCGCAGATGGCTTAAAAGCCCAAGATGTGACTATCTATGAAAATAGCCCGGTGACGTCTTTTGAGAAGCAACCCGGTGGCAGCTATCTGGTCAAAACATCAAAAGGGTCCATTTCCACGGGCAAAGTAATCCTGACGGTGAATGGGCATCTTGAAAGTTTCGGTATTGAAAAAGGGCGTCTGATGCAGCTTTTCCTTTATGCCGTGATGACACCGGAATTGGATGAAGATGCGCTCAAAAAACTTGGTGGCAAACCCCGTTGGGGCATTACCCCATCCGATCCGATGGGGACAACCATGCGCCGGATTAATACAGGCCAAGGCGGCAATCGTATTGTGACGAGAACCTGTGCATCATTAAAGCCAAATCTGGATATTTCCAAATCCGACATGGCAAGAACAGCATCAACAATGCAAAGAAAATTTAATCAACGTTTTCCACAACTTGCCGGAATAAAAATGGAATATCACTGGGCAGGGCATCTATGCCTTAGCCTGAATAATGTCTCCGTAATGCGCCAAATAGATGACAATGTCTATGCAGGATGTGTGCAAAACGGCCTCGGCACGGCGCGAGGGACATTAACAGGTATCGGAGCTGCAGAACTCGCATGCGGTGACGAAAGCGATATTGCGGCTTTCTTTAATCAGGAGACCGCCCCAAAAAAACTCCCCCCGCAACCCTTCCAGCAAATCGGGGCGAACCTTGTTTTGCGCTATAAGGAATGGGTTGCGAGGGATGAGTAGTGGGAGAATGGATAGTGCTATGGCAAACTTAGTTTTGCCATACGCCCTCCATCCGCGGTGTAAATTTGTCCGGTGATGAACCCACTTTCTTCAGCTGCTAAAAAAGCAACCAAAGCAGCAATCTCCTTAGTTTGCCCTGTACGTCCAATCGGATGAATCGTGCCGATATCCTGACGAAATGCATCAGGATCAGGCATAGAGTCTATGAAATCGTTATTTAGCTTTGTATCAATCCAGCCCGGTGCCACAGCATTACAACGAATACCATCTTTTCCATGATCAATTGCAACCGCACGCGTTAAGCCATGTAAGCCTGCCTTTGTCGCACAATAGGCCGCATGTAACGGGTTCGCCCCCAATCCTTCAATAGAACCTATATTGACGATACTTCCCTTGCTTTCACGCAAATAGGGCAATGCAGCTTTAATCAATAAAAAAGGAGCTGTCAGATTTACACGAAGGTTACGGTCCCAATCCTCCAAAGACATATCTTCAATGTTGGCTTCCTGCATCATCCCTGCGTTATTCACAAGGATGTCTAGACGCCCTGCTTTTGTGATAATATTGGAAATAGTATCTTCCGCGGCCTTTGGATCGCTGAAATCTGCCACGACACCTTCAAATTCATCTTCAGCACTGCGTTGAGCGGTAAAGACACGTGCACCTTCGCTAGCAAAGCGTTGGGCAATGGCTTTGCCAATCCCCCCGTTGCCACCCGTGACTAAAGCAACTTTACCTTCAAACCGCATCATGAAACTGACTTTCCGCCATTAACCTCAATCAATGCGCCGCACATGTAACGTGCTTTGTCAGAAGCTAAGAACAAAATGACATCCGCAATATCTTCAGGTTCAGCAATACGGCCTAACGGCACGGTTTTACCCAATTCGGCAACAGCCGTATCAGGATCAAAACCACGCTTTTCGAAGCCCGTGCGCAGCATCGGTGTGTTGACCTCATTCGGGCATACCGCATTAATACGGATCCCTTGATGCGCATGATCATGCCCCATACATTGAGTTAGGGATGCAATGGCTGCCTTTGTCATACAGTAAACTGCATGATTTGGCCCGGGATGCACGCCCCAGCAAGACGCAGTATTCACAATGGCGCCACCGCCTGTTTCAGCCATAATCGGAATAGCGGCCCGGCAAATACGAAAAGGGGCCTCCACATTCACACCCAGTGATAAATTCCAATCATCATCTGATGTTTCTGTGACCGATCCACGGGTAATTACACCTGCATTATTAATAACAATATCTAGCCCACCCAGCGCATCGACTGCTTGTTTTGGTAAATTATCTGCATAATCTTTTTCAAGTAAGTTACCTGAAAAATGTGCATCGGCCTCAATATCTGACGTATCACGATCTGCAACAGCAACGTTAGCCCCTTGTTCACGAAGGCTTGCTACAATAGCAGCACCAATCCCGCCTGCAGCCCCCGTCACCAGGGCCTTTTTCCCTGCAAATTCCATATCTCTTCCTTTATCCGAAGGACGCTACCGGCGCCCCAAATAGGCTTTCATCAGGTTCGATACCCAAGCCAAAACCTGTTGGTTTCCTGATATGTCCGTCGATGATTTGAATGCCATTTTCGCTGTCGTAATTCCCTTCGATATAAGGGGCAGCTAACCAAACACCTTCACTCAATTTCGGGTTGATCGTTGATCCAATATGCGTACAGGCAGCCGCAATGATATCACCACCCCATGAATCATCACATGTATGTGGTAATGCACGTGCTTCACAAATATCACGGAAAGCCGCCATTTGTTGTAATCCACCGATACGCGTCACTTTCATCCCGAAACCATCGACAAGATTACTTCCTGCAGCTGAAATCACCGTATTTAAATTCACACTATTTTCATCCATATAAACCGGATGATTAATAAGTGGTCGAATACGCTGTAATTCTTCGACAGTGTTACAAGGCTGTTCAAAAATAAAAGGGATATCCTGACATTCACGACTAAGACGTAACACATCACGACCTAACCAACCGCGATTACCATCCGCTGCCAAGCGCATACCAGTTCCCTGAACAACTTCCCAAACCTTGCGAAGCGTCTCAATGTCCAACTCAACAGGTCGCCCACCAAGTTTCACCTGCAAACGTGGATAACCTTCTTTCAGCTTTTCTTTGGCAAGGCGTGCAATATCATCAGGCGCACCAATACCTGACGCATAATATGAAGGCACATTGTTCGTAACCGCCCCGCCAAGTAAGTCAGATACAGATATTTTATGGTTCTTGCCCAAAGCATCATAAACCGCAATATCAATTGCCGTCTTTGCATAATTATGACCGTTCAATAAACCTGCCATCTGCCGATGGATAGAGAGCGGTAAGATATCCGCACCGATCAAGCCTTGTCCCATTTCGGACAGAGCAGCCAGCGCCCCTTTTGAATGGGATTCTGCATATGTTGGACCGACAGGGCATGTTTCCCCCCAGCCAACGATACCGTTTTCAGCAATGACCTTCACCAATGTGGTTTGAAGGGACCATACTTCGGCATTTGCCATGGTATATGGTCCATTTTTCACCGGAAGGTCATGTTGATAGAGATGAATTTCTTTAATCTTCATGAAACTCCCTTTCCTTTAGTGTGACTGGTTCAATGCATCTGCGGCCGGGATTTCACGTTCACGACGTGCGATATAATCCATCAACTCGTCGTTTTTGGCTTCATCAAGTTTCGGTTCTTCATAGTCTTTCAATAGCTTTCGTGCATGTTCCAAAGCACGTGCGGTGATTTCTTTACTGCCTTCCGCAATCCATTGTTCGATTGAGTTATTATCAAACAGTTCAGGCATGAAAAACGCTTCCTGGAAATTTTCCTGTGTATGAGGGTGACCTAAATAATGACCGCCCGGACCAACATCTGGCACTGCTTTCAAAGCCGTATCAAAGTCATGCCATTTCGGCCCTTCTGCCATACGGTAAGCCATGGCACATTGTTCTGCATCCACTACAAATTTTGCTACGGAACAATGCATTCCCGCTTCATTCCAGCCGGCTGAATGCCATATATAATTGGCGCCCGCATGTGTAACAGCTGATAAAGTTGTCGCACTTTCATACCCTGATTGGGCATCCAACGTTTTTGCGCCCCCCAATGTATTAGATGTACGCCATGGCACCTTATAGAAACGCGCCATCTGACCAATCATGAAATTCATCAAGCTGATTTCCGGTGTACCCGCCATCGGTGCGCCGGATTTCATACTTACCGTTGATAGATAGTGACCATAAATCGCAGGTGCACCTTTACGGATCACCTGCGTATAAGCCAATGCAGATAAAGCCTCCGCGTTAAGTTGCGCTACAGTCGCAGGTACGGAAGCAGGTGTATTTGCCCCACCTAACACGAAGGGCGAACATAATACTGGTTGATTACGTCGGCAAAAAGCACGCATGGCCCCTAACATAACTTCATCCCAAACAAGTGGGGAGTTCCCGTTACAGTTCCCTGTCGTCACGGGGTTTTGATCAATGAAATCTTCGCCAAACAAGATTGCGCACATATCCAACACATCTTCTGCATTCTTCGGACTTGTGGTCATCCCCATAAACATTTTATCGGAATGTTTCATAGAAGAATACGTGATACGTAAATGGCGTTGACTGATTGGATGATCATAGGGCTCTACAATATGATGCGCAGAACTATGTAAGGCCGGCATCATATGACTGAGTTTGTGAAACATCGCTAAGTCATCCAGTGTCGGATTTCGGCGAACATCACTGAATCTCGCAAGAATGGTGCACCTGTCATAGGCACAAATACAGAGTTCTTACCACCAAGCTTCACATTGTTTTTTGGATTACGTGCATGATATGTAAATGTTTCCGGGATCGTCTTGATCAATTCACGAACCAGACCTCGGTCCAGATAAACAATTTCTCCATCAACTTTCGCACCTGCTTTTTTCCAATCTTCAAGTGCGATTGGATCGCGGAATTGAACGCCGACATTTTCCAGAATGTCCATGGACGCGTTATCAATTTTCTCAACTTGTGCGCCGTCCATGACTTCACAAAGTGGAATATTGCGTTCCAACCCCGGTAACATATCAAATTTAGGGGCAGTTCTAATTTCACGGCGGGCTGCCCGGCCTCCTGAACGATTGCGTGCTCTGGCTTGAACGGTCATTTCACACGACTCCTTCTTATACTTTTAGGGTCCATTTTAAGCTGTGTGTATCATAAGGCTATGCAAAAAACTGATGAGGTAATTTTCCGAACTTGCAGTAAAAGAATCCGACATATGTAATTTTTATGACAAGAGTGGTAGAATAACTCGTTTACAAAGCTATAGAATTATGTATTT
>NZ_SMMC01000015.1 GCF_009711445.1 Curvivirga aplysinae
CATTGTACTGGGTATCCTGATTTTTGTGCATGAAATGGGACATTATCTTGTCGCGCGGTGGTGTGGGGTACGTATTGAAACTTTTTCTATAGGTTTTGGGAAAGAAATTTTCGGTTGGACTGACAAGCAGGGAACGCGATGGAAAGTCGCACTTATCCCACTTGGCGGATATGTTAAGATGTTTGGTGAAAAAGATGGCGCCAATCCGGGAGATCATGCTGAAAGCCAGACAACAAATTTAACCGATGAAGAAAAAAAGGTATCGTTTGCCTATAAAACTTTACCTCAAAGGGCAGCTATTGTTGCTGCAGGACCATTAATTAATTTTGCTTTTGCGATTGTTATCTTTGCAGGATTATTCATGTTTATTGGAAAACCTGTACAATCGGATTTCATGGTTGACGGTATAGGCGATGTTGTTGAAGGGTCTGCAGCAGATTTAGCTGGTTTTGAAAAAGGTGATGTGATTCTAGCCGGAAACGGGGTTGAAATTAATGAGTTCCGTGATCTTGTATCAATCGTACAAGAAAGCAAGGGCGCACCTGTATCATTCACGATTTCACGTAACGGACTTAATAAAGAACTGGTTGCGCAAGCTCAAGAGACAGTGATAGGCGAGCAGGATGGTAAAGAGATTAAAGCCTATCGACTTGGGATTATGGGCGTGTCTGCGAAGATGGTCTCTCTTGGTATTGTAGGTTCTATTGTGGAAGCAACTACTTATACATGGGATATTACAGTTATGACATTTCAGGAAATTGGCCGTCTGTTTGTCGGTCAAGGTGATGTTGATAATCTTGGTGGACCTATCAAAATTGCACAAATGTCCAGTGAAGTTGGTGATTTAGGGGGGCTAGCAATAATTAATTTTATTGCATTGCTATCTATTAATCTTGGATTATTAAATCTTTTGCCGATTCCCATGTTGGATGGCGGGCATCTGCTATTTTATGCAATTGAAGGTGTTTTGCGTCGTCCTATATCTGAAAAAATTCAAGAGATAAGTCTAAGATTTGGCTTGGCTTTCTTATTAACCTTGATGGTATTTGTTATGGGAAACGATATTCTAAATATTACTCTTTGACT
>NZ_SMMC01000116.1:0-1095 GCF_009711445.1 Curvivirga aplysinae
AAGATATCGTGTACGATGAAGTAAACTGTACCATTCGTATCTTAAAAAAATGCGGAACAGAGATACAGATGCCGATGCTTTCCTCTGGAGAAAAACAAATTGTATCACTGTTCTCCCATCTATATCTTGATCAAGACGTTACAAATATAATTTTCATTGACGAACCAGAATTATCTCTATCTGTTGACTGGCAACGTTTATTCTTACCTGATATTGAAGAAACCGGAACTTGCGGGCTTATTGCTGCAGTAACACATTCCCCATTTATTTTTGAGAATTCATTCGATGACTACGCTGTCGACTTAGAACTTCAAGGAAAAGTAGAAGTGAGGAAGAACAATTGAGTCACTTGGCAAAAATGAGAGAAAGCCGTCGCACATTAAACTCGGTTCTTCTAAAGTTCCGAACGGCTATATCGCCTAAGAGAAAACAATTCTTCTCTTTTTTCGAGGGAGAAGAGGATATCGTCTTCTATTCAAAATTAATTAAAAAACATACGCCTTCCGACGTCGAGAACCATTTCATAATTTGTGATGGAAAGAAAGGTGTATTGGATGTACGAGATCTGTTAGCTAAAAGATTCCCTCAAATCCTCAATGTTTCCTTTTTTGTAGATAAAGATCATGATGAATATGTTGGGAACACAAGAGCAATTTCAAATGACACTTTTGTGACGTGTCAGTACTCAATTGAAAATTATTTATGCTCAAGAAGCGTAATAAACCATTTTCTAACGGAACATATTTTACTTGCAGAAGATGAACTGATATCGACTGAAACAATAAATTCTTTTGAAAACTCGTATAAAATCTTTGAAGATAAGATGCGTCCACTTTCAGCTATGATTATTGCTTTAAGACGAAGACGAGCAACTACAAATTTAAATAACTTGGTTCTAAAAAATCTTTTTAAATTTGATAAAAACTTAAACCTGATCCCTCAAACCAAACGATCATCTACTTTAATTCGTCAAATTACCAATGATAAAAAAGGGGCAAGCTATGCTGAAGTTGCTCCAATAAACAGAGATTTAAAATTAAAGCATGCAAAAACATTCATTAGAGGGAAATATGATTTATGGTTCCTAATTGAATT
>NZ_SMMC01000116.1:1293-6069 GCF_009711445.1 Curvivirga aplysinae
GGCCAATGGCAAAAAGATCAAAAAAAATATCGATCTGACAGCAGCAAATGTAATGCAAATTTTAGTTCATGCTGGTCCTTATCCACCTCACTTAAAGCCATACATTAAGAACAGGATAACAAATGCAGAGCTCAACTAAAAACCCATAAATAGGATCCGAGAAGCTGCCACTGATGCATTCAAAGTCGTTGAGCATTTTGCAAAAAGTCAACTTGATCCCAAATATATAACTGATTAGTTTTTGTTAGTTCGCATCAAGAATCTTCATCTTCTTCTGATCAAATTCTTCTTGGGTGATTGCGCCTTGATTTAAGAGGGCAAAATACTTTGCTAACTCGTCAGCACCACTGTCTTGAGAAACCTCAGCGACAGTGCCAGTGTAAGTTTTCTGAATAATATTACATATTAGAGCATGAAATTTTTTAATTCCCCCTGCTGTTGCCACAAACCGATTCTGAGCTTTGTCGTAAATAATTCCTTCTTTTAGAAAAGAAAGTTTAACTAATGGGGAAGTAGGATGGTTCAGACGTATCTCAAGATTTAAAGAAACTAGGCTATTTGATACCTTTGAATCCTTACCTACTTGACGCACTTCTGTATTATACCTATCCGAAATTTCACAACCTAAAATATCATGAGCTGAAATTCGTACTCCGGGCTTGCTAGCTTTTACGTCCCCAAACACAAGATCATTGTTTTCCAATATAGCCATATAATTGCGGCGATCATTTTCGATATAAAAATCTGAAATAGCACCATGAGCGTCCTCAATGCGCATCTTCAAATAAGGCAACCCATCCATAAATTTCTTCTTAGAAAAATATTTCACCCCTAAGTATGCAACACTACCACCAATAACCACTGTATATGCTACTGTTTCAATAAAACCGCTAGCCATATTCTTTCCCCTACTACCGTGAAATTCTTTATTGAATTGGAGTTAATAAAGTTGGTGTCCCAAAGCCGACCAAACTTGCAGCGCCATAATTAAAATAAGCTTCCCAAAAAGATTGAAGCTTTTGGATTTTTAAACCTGAACTATAATCCTTCTTTTGCTTATAGGCTGCGCCGATCACATAAACTTTAGTTTGGTCAAAGCTGTTGGACAAAGAAGCACCGCGTAGCTTCTCAAGCTCTTTTTCAGCATTTAAATCTCTAATCTGACCTGAAGCATAGAAAGTGGTCAGAGCAGAATGTTCCATCATATCGGATATGATTAACAAATAGCGTTCTTGAGATCGCGTCTCTGAATAATAAGTGCGAGAAAGACGATCAAGATTATACAGCAACTCAGTATGAGGTAGATTGCTATCTGCCCCCTTAAAGATGTTGATTAGTTCTTTGCCAATGGCTTTCTTGAGTGATTGCTGTTGCAATTGATAACAATGATCCAGCTTAGCTAATTGTTTCTTTGGGACATCAAAACGATCGTCATCAGATAACTTAGTATCTAACTGACCAATCAGGCCAACTTCAGTGTAATTCCCTTCAGCATTTGCAGAAAACGAAATTACTTTAACCTCATCCCCAGGGCGTAAGAATTTAAGGATGGTTTTATAGCTATGCTCTTGCAGTTGCTTTGGTAGCTTTACAGTTTGGTCTACCAAAACAATTAATTCCCGTTTTTGCTCTGGAATACTCACTTCATCCAAAGGGATAACCGAATAACAACTCTTCACCTCGGCGGCTTGTAGACTAGTAGCTACAGGCAGTACGAATAAAGCTGCTGTAATTATACTCTTACAATGTTCATTCCCAATACCTACCCTTGATCAGCCATAAGCTCTTTTCTTAAACGCTCACGCATCTCCTCTTCGGTTTCTGGCTTACGTTCCTGAGCTTCTTTCTCTGCCAAGATTTCTGCTCTTAAGCGTGCTTCCATCTCTTCAGCGGTTTCAGCAATAAGTTGAACAGGTTCTGGCTGAACTTTAGTAACCGGAGCAACAGGTTCTGCTATAGCTTCTTTCTTTTGCACCTGACGTTCTTTGATTTCATCAGATTTATTTTGCTTTTGATAATAAAATTCTTCGAAGGTTCTTTCGCCCGCACTTAAATGAGCAGCTCTATCCGCTTCATTGATACCTGTATTTTGAGTGTAATTTCTCAATGATGTCTGCAGGTTAGTTAAATGCTTCTGCGCAATCATGCTGATTGCATCTTTCTTACGCTCAAACCAAGCTTCATATTCAGTACGGCTCTTAAAACGTCCAACTAATTGATATGCTTGCTTAGACTCCTTACCTGCAAATCCATATCGCTGGCCAATACCAATCCCCATAATCTGGATCAGAATAAATAGGAAAGCCAAAATAGAGAATGTTGTGAAGTTTGCAGTATCTTCAGAATTGCTCGCTTCTTCTTCAGCTTTTTGATCAGCTTCATTTTGAGGAGCTGTAATCTCAGATGGTAAATCTGACTCGCTAGAATCTTCTAATAGACTGAGAGAGAATTCTGTTGTGCCACTGTCTTCCATAAGTGTCTCTGCAACTCGTTCCTGCTTATATGTCTCATAACGAACAACAGTTGCCCCAACAGCAATACTGACGATCGCTACGAATGCTAGAATGCTCCAAACGGGCATACCAGGTGTAACATTTGCGTTAGTATCTACACGGTTCACAATTTGAATATATTGCGGACAATCATCGTCTTCTTCATTGGTTTCCAAGGTAACGTGACCAATTGGTTTCAATGCAGGACGATCAGCAGATTGATCATGGTTCCACCAAGCACGTGCTTTTTTAATCAAACCACGTTTGTGCATTTCGGCTCCAGAACTATGAGTCAGCCAGACAAGAACAGCAGAAATCAAGAAAGAGATTCCAATCGCGCCTTTCACCTGCAAGTTCTCACTTGCACCTGGAAGTGTGTAACCAGAAAGAATATAAGCAAACCCCAAAGATTCCACGAAAACCAAACCAATGATAATCAGCATCATAAAGATGCTTAACTTCTTCCGGCCATTCTCGTGAACTTTGGACAAATAGGCTTTCGACTTGTCATACATCTCTGGATCAGCTGCAAAATCCTGAATATCCGCATAGAAATCTTCACAGAGAGTTTTTTCAGCTTGATACCAACCATTACCAGTCAAAGATGTGTTCTTAGCCAATCGTGCATTTTTGCCAATGGCAGGTAAGCTATAATACATGCTTTTATAGAATAGCTTCACATCATCCCACCAACGAATAATGATAATTGTAGTTGCCAGCAAAATCAGAATTGCTGAGATCGCATAACGATATGCAACCAAAAACGTCAAAATGTCATCCATGACGACCCCCTCAAGAATTTACTTAGCCATGACTGGCTTGATATCTGCCGAATATGTTTGTTGACGTGCCTGGAAATAAACTTTCCCGTAACTTGTTTCCCGTTTTCCATTTCTAGGAAAAACCAAGTCTGCACAAATAAAGTTAAACTTATTTTGTGGTAAGAAAACGCGATATAAAACCCCCTTCTCACCGACTACTGCAAAGGCATGAGCCTCCAGATCAAGATCGGGCTTTTTCCCCTGCCCTTGCTTATAATCTCTATATAAAAGGAAATGCGGCTTTTTCTGCAGTAAACCTTCATCTTCTAAAACGGCAACCTGCGTGATCGCTACTAAATTTCCATCCATGTCATTGTCATACCAAGACGTTCCATAAAGACCTGGCATGAAATCATCTGTATCTACATCTTCTTCAAAATCATACTGCTCTTTAAAGCCGGAGGCTTCAGATCGGTAATCACTAAACCCTGAAGCAATACATGCAATATTCATATTTTCTTCAGGTACAGAAGCTTGAGCCGATTTAAACAAGGAAATATTAAACAGACCTTTTCCTTCCAACTCTCCGACATGATCACTGATGGCCGCACTATCAGCTCTAACCCGCAGCCCTTTGAATTGGATTTGATTACGTTTAACAACTGTTTCCAATGGCGCTGCTTTAAAATCATGGCTTCTATCATCTTCCTGAGCCAAATGAGCAGCAATATCAGCGATAAAAGCAGAGCTTACTTGTTGAGTAATTTCAAATACCTCAACACGCCTATTTAAGGCACGATTGTCCGCAGTCTCATTACTGTATCTAGGAGATACTTCGCCTGCACCCAAAACCTGTAATCGATCTGATTTAAAGCCTTGTTGTTTTAAAACCTTACCTACTTCCATTGCACGAAGTTCAGATAAGATTTGGTTTTGTTTTGCTCCACCAGAAGCATCTGTATGCCCAACAACGAGCAAGAATTTTTCTTTACTTATAATCCCCGCTAATTTTTGTAGGTCATTTTTCAGTTTGGAAGAAAGTTCTTCTCGTCCTGGTACAAACAAATCTTGCCCTTCAACTACATATTTCCAAACAAGATGTTTTTGCTCTAAATCACCCACACTTATAGAAATTGGCTCAACAGTAACTGAATTCAGGTCCGCCTGATCAAATTGCCTCTTAACAGTAATACATGCTTGATCTAATTTCTTAATATTTGGTGATCTTAAAATACGTTTCAGATCTATACGAAACTTAGGATAGAGCCCAAGGCATTCTATCCGCCATCTATTATCAGGCGACTGCGTTTGTGCTGTAGGCTGATTTGAAGGCTCCGACTTGCCAGTCAAACAACCGGCCAAGATAAATCCTGTAAAGACAATGATTAAAAGTTTTTGAAAACGCATATTTTTTTCTGAAATGTACTTTTCGTTTAAAAACGGGAAGAATTGTTTCCAAACGTACTTTAACGTGCAACACAGTGCAACATATTGATGCGAACTTCTCAAATCTTCTCGACTAT
>NZ_SMMC01000116.1:6232-7993 GCF_009711445.1 Curvivirga aplysinae
TCTCTTTACTAATCTTTGCTTCAATTTTCTTTTTCAGTGCAAAATCCAATTCAACTGGAGGAATTAGTTCAGCAGGGACACCAGAAAACTTCATTGTGAATGGTTGAATATCTTGCATAAGAAGTTTTACAAATTGCTGCCACTTTTCTTCAGGAATATCCTCATCATCTCCAATCTCTAGTTTTTCAGCAGCAAAATAAACTGCATGACTAACAGCACGTATCATTTCCCTTTCCCACAATCCCTTATAGGCTATAGCATATACTTCAGCTATCGGCCTTTTAACATCTTCTGGGTCTATAATTGATTGAAGAATTATCTCCAAATCATGAGCACTTAATTCACAATTTACCTTTAAATGCAGTTCCTCACCTATTGTAGGGTCAATCGCATATGTATCATTTATCTCCATGCCTTGATAATTCTCTGACAACAAAATAAATAAGCGATAACAACTAAAATACTCAAGATATGCATACAATATTTTTTCAGACGGATTTGAAACCACATTTATGCAATGAAAAACTGTATCTTTTGGTCGGTCAGCCACATAGTCAGTTTTATAATCATAGCCAAATATTTTTCTATCGTTTCGTCCGTTTATAACTTCCAAAGCTAAATTACATTCTGCAATATCCGCTCCCAATATTTTTGCATATGCCAAGGCAGTTTTTATAGAGGATTTAATTCCATTAGGATCTCCAAATTGCACTTGTAAGCCTAAGTTACTTGGAGAGTAACTTGAGATTGATTTTGCTTCGTTTAGTAATGTATCCAAATCTAACCAAGGGTATTTCTTCACTATACCTTTCAGTATCTTCTTTCCTTCTCCTTCAGTTCTCGCTGTTACATTTATATCCAGTTTCTTTTGACTTGGTGTCACTTCAACTGTCGGTTCATTTGTACTAATTCTTCCTCCTGGATGTAGAATATATTTTTGCCCGTCTGATCCGATAGTTACCATAGGCTGAACTTGCCCACGTTCTCTTTTAATGTCTAAAAGCAAGCAAAGACTCTCTACTTGTTTTAATAGGGCACGATCCCAGGTTTCGCCGGCCAAACTATTACACCGGTTACAGATAAAACCCTTAACTTTTAAACGACCTCCAATTGCATTGGGTATGACATGTTCTTTTGTGTCATTCTCAGGTGTAATTAAAACACCGCATAGACAACAATGACTCATTCCCCCACTCCCATTCCGTGTAAAATAAAAAACCTTCCACATCTTTAATGGAAGGTTTTGAAAACTTTCTTCGGAACTCTCTATCAATCATTCCTATAGGGTTTAAACCTTTGCTTGGAAGTCGTCATTTTATGCCAGTCATCAATTGTGAGGACTTGAAAATCTGCTGGCATCTCTGGGGACACATCTTGGTAAGCTTGAAAACTTTCACTTGTCAAAGATATCTCCATTTCAACTAAATTTCCTTTTGCAAAAAAGTCGTTACTCATAATTTCCTCTTAACTAGTTACTTCAACGGAAAGTGATTCCTGAAATACCCCTTTTTCAACTTCGCTTCCATTCGGGGATTTTTCGGCAACAATTTCGCGGGCGTATAATCCGAACTCGATTGCTCCCCTTCCTTCAGTCTGCGGCGGAAGATAGCCGGCTTGCTTAATAGCTCGTGCAATTCCTCCTTCAATTCCGACGTTTCCGTTGGTTGAGATATGGCTGTTTCGTCCTTGCTCATTAAATTGCCCTTTCTTGGTTATATGATGCTGAAATAATTCATAATAAATCGTTTCCCACAAAAAAAA
>NZ_SMMC01000116.1:8189-12329 GCF_009711445.1 Curvivirga aplysinae
ATATTAATTTTCACAAAGAAAATTAATAAACTTTATACTACCCCGAAATAAGATTGATACCTTGTTCTAATTTTCAACAATCTAGATCTAATATAAAAACATCTAAACGCTTTCGGTTCTCTACAGGGATGTTTTCTATGATCTTTTTCTCCAATTGTTGTGGCGTTAATTTCCCATCATTTACTAATCCAGCAATTTTTGCTTTCTTGCCAAACCACAGCACGAGATAAACCCCTTGATATTCCGCATCAGGGTGGCGTGTGTAAAACTCATCTAATTGTGAAGAAACCGCAGTAAAAACCTCACGATGCCACTGACCTTTCACCTCAACCGGTATGAGATGTTTTTTTCCATTCATAAACAGGGATAGCGTAAAGTCACATCGTTTGGAATCTCGCATATGGTGCTCAATTTGAACATCTATACCTTTCGGCTTTAATCTAGGCTTTAAATATTCAACGATGCGATTTCTCGCCTCATTCTCATCCACATGCTCTCCGCCTTTATAAAACTGCTGCAGAGGATCAGTTTCTTCCCCTTGAAGGAAAACCTGATATTCGTCAAAATGATCAATTAACAAATTACGTAAGCTTTCAGCATTCACAGCCATTCCCTGATCAAGCAAGGTCGAAATGTCCTGTGGCGTCGGGATAACAAGAGTTTCATGGGCATTGGCTTTTCGTAACTCTGAACGTAAATGCTTCAAACTCTCCTCGAAATGGCCGAAACGATTGTCAGATAACATCCTATCTACATATGAAAGCCCATCCCTATCAGCCTTCCAGAAATCAGAAGATGAGACTAGATAATTTAAAAAACGATATGCAGTTTCATTCTTTGGTGAGTGGGTTCCATAACTATTTGGCAAATGGACCTGAGGCCAAACTTCAACGAATGTATCTAGAATCCAAAACATCTTTGCCGTGGAAAGGCCCGGCCATCCCTTTTTTTCACCACGGTTAAAACGGCCATAAGTGTTCTCAAATTTCAACACACTATTTTTATCCTGACGAAACCAATCGAAAATGAAATCAGGGCAATCATCAAGAAAGACAAAGCCTCGAAAATACCAGAAATCTCTGTCTTCAATTTGCTCCATGGTTGACGGGCCAATCACCCAAGCGTCATTGATCTCAATACACTTCTGAAGAATAATTCCTTTCAGCTCTTCCTGATCTCCATAGCCAACGACCATATCAACCAGTTGCTCTTTCGCATGAACAGACATCATCGGATATTCTTTTAACCACTCAAGTGGTAATGCTACTCTGAGAAATTGTAACTCTTCCCGATAATCTAACCAACCAACAGATGGATGGCTAATTGATGCTGCTAATTGTGGCTCAACATATTCCCTTACAAAACTTTCTTTATCATCGTCTGTTTGAAAAATATGTTGAACTAACTCTTCACGAATTCTGTCCCGTTCCCTTTCACTTGACAATATAGGATAACAGATACTCCAATCTACATAAACTGCACGTAAAACACGCAAATCTATATTCGCAAGACTGCCCTCACGTTTAAAAATTATAAAAACAACAGCAATCAGAACCTCTACCACAAGAGATCTACTTCGTTTTATATCAAGCTTGGCTAACGTTTCTATATCAGGAGTATCTTCCAGCAGAAATGGTATTGAATTAAGCAATGACCTTTCTGGCAAGCTGGGATCATCAACGTAAGTTAATGGTTCTTCTTGTTCGTATAAATAGTAACTAGCAAATTCTATAAGAAACCCAAAATGTTCCCCGCGCTCAACTAGTTCTATATTATCTAATAGCGCCTTACGATTTCTCTCTAGCACTAAATTATCCTTACGTTTCCAATTTCTTTTACGACGACGCATACGTCTTTCATGAGAGCGATCATAAGCCTTCAACCCATCTTTTCTTGCTTTATTCTCCTTTGCCCAAATTTTCATAAAATCTGGATCTTGATGAGCATGAGACCGAGCTAGAGCCCGTAGCGGATCACTTTTAATGTCCTTGCCGTGATATGAATGCTTGGGGTAGATGAATTGCCAAAGGATGAAGTCTTTTACTTCAAAAGCATATTCTAACAGAAATTGGCTATCTCCATCCTGCATCTGGAGGCCAGCATGTGCATATTCTCGAATATGATCAAAATAAAAATCCCATAAAGCATCACGGTTTTTAAAACCAGTCAGGGCAATTTTATATATTTCTCGACGTAAAAAAGTATTTTCCCTTAACTTCTTAACCGCAAGGGTGCTTTCCATAGAATATGAGCTTTGATTGTAGTGTAAATTCTTAAGCCATCCCCATATTTGGACTGGATTTAAGGAGGATTCATTATTTGAAAAATAATTGTCTAATAATCTGCCGACAATCTTGCTTTTCCCATTACGACAAAAACAATCATATTTCTTTTTACCGCATTGACAAGAAATCTTAGATGACAATTGATCCAGGAAAAATTCAGCGTCACTTGTTGAAAAACTTCTTACCAATCGATCAATAAAATAGCGTCCACCAATCACAGTTTCTCTTCGTCGCGAATGACTCGGATACAACTGCGGGAGTGCTTCTAATAACTTAAGGCTTGCCTCCCGTCCAACAACTTCACAGTTAAGTTCCTCTATGAGCTGCGCCCCAATCTTCAGTGCTACTTTAGAAGAATCCGAAATCAACATATCTAAAAGCTTTAAATAGTCATACCCCTCAATCTCTAGAATTCTTGCAGCCGCCAACTCCCTGATATCATCTAGTTCATTAGGATTGAATATTATTTTTTCAAAATCATCTTTTAGTTCTTCTAAAATTTCTGAGTTACTTAACAGCTCCAAAATTAATCCGCGAAGATGGTAGGCTTCCCCATGTTTTGAAAGAGTGGCAGCAATCAGCGGCACCATTTCACTTTGAAAAAACTCACGAACACTAAAACGACGCCATTTATCAGAATATCTGAAATACGGATCCTCTTCAGAAAGCAACCCCAATTGTTTCAGCATAGCGGCCTTGGATTTTTGGGTAAGTAATGCTGGCATACCGTTTGATAAAACTGCATAGGGATCGATATTTATTAATCCGAGCTGAACATCTTCACCCGAAATACATGCTAACCACCCCATTACACCGCGAAGTTCAATTCGTGAAACCCCGTTAGGCGCCAATATCGAAATACACCTACGGAAAGTAAAGTCTTTCGATGTAGCCTTCAATTTCTTGGAAAGATGCATTGCAGCACAAAATTCTGCAATAATCCTATGCACCGGCTCATGAGTGTTTTTACTTTCTGATAGCTTAAACAATCCGGAGTCTAAAACTGATTGAATTTCTTTTTGTGAGGCCTGACACAAACTTTGAATAGAAGGATAGTTTTCATCACTCTCATCTCGTATAGATATTCCTGTAGCACCAGAAAGAAGAAGTTTGGTAAACACCTCGGATGCTAATTCAACAATCCTATCAACAGTAGGCCTATCATTTAGAGGAATATCGTCATTATGTTCTTTGGCTAACTCCTCGATAGCGATCTGGAAAACCTTATACTTGTTTGAGAAACTATTAGGATCACGCCTAAAAGCTTTTGCAAAAATTTCTAAAAACTGAGGATTTGGAAGGATTTGCGAAAGATCATTTTGATCTACAACTTCATAGAAAGCTTCAAAATCTGCATCAGGTGATAGATGAAGGAACAGTTCTTTCTGTTCACTTACAGAAAATGCCTCCAACCGTGCGACCTGGACATCAAGTTCCAGAAAATCTCGAATAAGGCCAGCGTTTCTTACTTCATTCCATTCACCTGAACGGCTGGCAAATACTACTTTCTCAGGTGAAGCATTTCGTACATTTGCAAATATCTGCTCCACAGCCGAACTATCGGTTCGTGAAACCTCATCAATCCCATCAATTATCAACACTTTCGTAGGTGGAGGATTTGTTTCATGCTTAAACACATTTGCCCGAATTCTTCTTACATTAAGTTTATTCGCAAAACTATCAAGCAAACGTGTTTTTCCGGCCCCAGGCTCCGCTAGGACGACAAGACAAGGAAATTTCGCGAGAACCACTTCTTCAGAAAATTGTTCTTCCCCACACAAAAGCTTCCTAGGTAAATAGAAATTAGACACTAACCTTCTCCCCCCACAAAAAGTAAGATTGTATTTCTATACTT
>NZ_SMMC01000014.1 GCF_009711445.1 Curvivirga aplysinae
ATAAATGATTCTCCTGTATTCTTTTCTCTTAAATTAGCTTGGTTCTCCAACTTTTTTTCTTCTTCACCCCCCGAATACGGTTTAGGGCCACTTAAAAAAGATTTTAATTTTTGGGCAAGGTCATCACAATCCCCAGCCTTAAAATATTGCCCTCGTAAAGGTGCTTGCTCTATATGAACGGGTATATCACTCAAAATTATTGGGCAACCTACAGCCTTACAGTCTTCTACAACAGTACTCCAACCTTCAAATAAAGATGGCTGAACAACACATTGCGCATGCCTGAATATTTCGATTTGATCCGCTCTAGAAACGACCCCCAAGAATTTTACATCTTTCTCAAGGCCTTCTGATTGCACAAAGTCTTTTAACATATTTATATGATCCAGATTTCTGTAATCTTGCTCATATCCAGTACAGACAAGCGATATAGAGACATTTGTTTTTTTCAGATCAAGCAAGGCTTTGAATACAGTAAGATGATCTTTATGCACCCAGAACTGATTTGGTAAATAGAGATAGTTTGAAGCTAGGTTATACTTAGAAAAGGGATCTGCTCCTCCTTGTTCTTCCTCTGTCAGGACAGTGCAAAATTGCCAACAACGCGGTCGCGCCTTTGCCTCAGGAAAAAGGGCCTTAAAATCTTCCAACGCAGACTGACTGCTTAAGATAACGATTGCATCTTGCTCCGATATAGCTTTGTTCTTCGCATATCTATAGTTTTTTTCTTCTTCAGAAAATAAATGAGGCAAATGAACTTCTTGAAAATCCGAAATCCAGTAAACTTCTTTATTTGGACCATCTGTTGGTTCAAACATTGGAAAGATAAAATCCACTTGATCATGATGGCACAACATATTCTGATCAGCCAATATGGCTTCTAGTTTCTGTCTAAGTGGTGTTTTAGGATTATCGCCCCCTTTCAAAGAAACTTGAGGCCTTATTTCCCCCGGCAACCTGCTCAAACAATATACGAGATTTGTAATATAAATTGACCCTGCAATCCATGCTGGATCATCTATTAATCTTATCCCCAAACGCATTCCGGCATACCTTGTT
>NZ_SMMC01000086.1:0-6127 GCF_009711445.1 Curvivirga aplysinae
GTATCTACAGATTCTACATTATCTGGTTTTTCTTCTGGTGTGCCTTTAGCAACAGCGACCATCGCAGGACGCAAGAGACGTTCATTTAAAACGTAACCTGGTTGCATCACATGAACCACAGTTCCTGCTGGTTGACCTGAATTTTCAACCTCTGTCATCGCTTGATGAAGTTTATAATCAAACTTTTCACCTTCAGGGTTTATATATTCGATTTTATTTTTGCCAAAGGCGTCTTGTAACATTTTTTCTGTCATTTCGACGCCAGTGATGAAAGTTTTAATTTGTTCATCCGCAGATTCTTTTGCTTCATCAGACAAAGATTCCATAGCGCGTTGTAGATTATCTGCAACAGGCATCAATTCTTTTGCCAAAGGACTTACCGCATATTTGGCCATATCGGTTTTTTCTTTATCTGTACGGCGGCGAATATTTTCTATTTCAGCCAAAGCACGCATCAGACGATCTTTTAACTCGGCATTTTCTGCTTGCAGTTTTTCTATAACCTCAAAGCCGTTTTCTTCTGTCGCTGTTGTGTTTTCTTCCACAACAACTTCTTCTGCAGCTGTTTCAGCTTCTTGATTTTCCACAGGGTTTTCTTGGTCCATCATGTCTTTAGATCTCTTTTTAAACATCTTGATATCTGATTGAATTACTCAACAGCAGCTATTCAGCCTAAAACTGCCGACATTTCAACAAAAATTTGGTGATACCCAAATTACGAATTCTTGCCGTTTATATAGGGTGTCCTTACTTCTGACGCAACATTTGACTGACAACTTTTGCTGTATAATCCACCATAGGAATAATACGAGCATAGTTCATGCGGGTTGGTCCGACCACACCAATGGTGCCGATAATCTGTTCTTCACTGTTTCGATACGGGGAAATAATCATGGAACAGCCGGTCACAGAAAAGAGTTCATTTTCTGCACCAATAAAAATTTGAACCCCAGCGGCATCTTGGGTGAGGTCTACTAAACGAAGCAGGTTTTCTTTTGTTTCAAGTGCCGTGAAAAGCGTACGAATATTTTCTAAATCACCCAAAGCATTAATATCTTGTAATAGGTTTGATTGGCCGCGCACAATTAATACGCCATCGTCACTGGTATCCGACCAAGTGGCAAGACCAGCCTCGACTAATTTTGTTGAGAGTTCATGAATGGCTGCTTTGTTGGACCTGATCTCTTTTGCAATAACAGCTTTGGCTTCCGTCAAACTTTGACCGATTAATTTTGAAGATAAATAATTTCCAGCTTCAATTAATATAGAAGGGGTTACACCAACAGGTAAGTCAAGGACCCGATTTTCTACCTGACCTTCTTCTGTCACCATGACTACCAGAGCGCGCCCTGGTCCAAGACTGACAAACTCCACATGTTTAAGACGTTGCTGTTCTGTCTTTGGGGCGACAACTAAGCCTGCGCAGGCACTCAGGCCCGACATAAGATTGCCTGCTTGTTCTAAAACTTGATTAAAAGACGCGCCATTGGTTTTACATTGGGCTTCAATTTGAATGCGTTCCTCATCCGTAAGATTTCCGATTTCCAAGATACCATCTACAAACAGGCGCATACCAAGGTCGGTTGGTAAACGACCAGCAGATACATGAGGTGCATAAAGCAATCCATATTCTTCCAAATCCGCTAAGACATTCCGAATAGTGGCAGGGCTGATATTTTCGTGAAGTTTTTTAGAAAGCGTTCTGGAACCGACAGGGGCGCCTGTTTCAACATAGGATTCAACGACCAGTTTTAATATTTCTCTTGAGCGGTCATTGAGGTCTGAAATCATGAAAAGGTCATCCTTTTGCGGTATTAATTGTCTTTTTTATAAGAGTGCAGGTTTATTCCCGCTTTGCAAGCGTGTTAGGCTTGTCCCAGCTGCTTTCGCAGCTTATAGAAAGGCCAGTTTAACATATTCGTTTATTTTTGGAGTATTTTTATGACTGAAACACATCGTCCTTCCGGTCGCGCTTTGGATGAAATGCGTGTGATTGAGCTGGAACCGGATTTTAGCCCTTATGCAGAAGGGTCCTGTTTGGCGAAGTTTGGGAATACTCATGTTCTTTGTACCGCAACAGTTGAAGATAATGTACCACCATTTTTGCGTAATTCCGGTCAAGGTTGGGTGACTGCGGAATATGGTATGTTACCGCGTTCTACACATAGTCGTATGGATCGTAAACGCACCGCGGCAAGTGGTCGTACACAGGAAATTTCACGTCTTATCGGGCGTAGTTTACGTGCAATCACAGTGATGGACGGGTTTGGGGAACGTCAGGTTCGTGTGGATTGTGATGTGATCCAGGCAGATGGTGGTACTCGTACTGCCGCTATCACAGGCAGCTATGTAGCGCTTCATCTGGCCTTTGAACATCTTAAAAAACTGGGTGTGATCGAAGAAATTCCATTGAAATCCCACGTGGCGGCAATTTCTTGTGGTATTTTTGAAGGGGAAGCTGTGCTTGATCTGGATTACCCAGAAGATAGTAATGCCGGGGCAGATGCCAATTTCGTTTTGACAGATAAAAACGGCATTGTTGAAATTCAGGGCACCGCAGAAGAAGACCCATTTAGTGAAGAAGAATTCTTAAAACTTCTAGGTTTGGCGAAAAAAGGCGTGAAAGAATTGGTAGAGGCCCAGAAGGTTGCTATTGAGAAATCTCTTTCAGCATAAGGTATTTGATAAATGAAATCTTTACGTGGTCAAAAAATGGTTATTGCCACTCATAACAAAGGCAAGGTTCCAGAAATAGCAGCTTTGCTGGAGCCTTATGGGGTGGAAGTCACATCTGCAGGGGAACTTGGAATTTCCGAACCAGAAGAAACTGAAGCAACCTTTAAAGGCAACGCATTATTAAAAGCACATCATTCCGCCAAGGCCTCTGGTTTACCTGCTTTGGCAGATGATAGCGGTCTTGCCGTTGAGGCATTAGATGGAAAACCGGGTATTTATTCAGCACGTTGGGCGGTAAAAGATGGCGTCCGTGACTTCAGCTATGCCATGGAAAAAGTAAATGATGAGTTAGGCGATAGTGATAATCGCACAGCCCGTTTCATTTGTGCCTTGGCATTGGTTTGGCCTGATGGTGAAGAAGTTTGCGTGGAAGGTTTCGTGGAAGGCGATATCATTTGGCCTGCGCGCGGAGATAAAGGTTTTGGCTATGATCCTGTGTTTCAGCCAAAGGGATTTGATATCACTTTTGCAGAAATGGAACCTCAGCGTAAACATGAGATGAGCCATCGTGCAGATGCCTTCAAGAAATTGGTCGAGCTCGTTTTCGCAGATGACAGATAAGGCGGAATTCATTTTATCATGTCTGATCTTCCTGAAATTGCCTTATATGTGCATTGGCCTTTTTGCCAATCTAAATGCCCGTATTGCGATTTCAATTCCCATGTGCGTGATCAAGTTGAGCAGGATCAATGGCGGCAAGCCTTGGTTCGGGAATTGGATCATGCGGTTCAGGAAGCTGGCCCCCGCCAATTAAAATCTATTTTCTTTGGGGGAGGAACACCTTCCTTAATGCCACCGGAAACCGTGGCCGCAATAATTGAGCGGGCAAAATCTAGCTGGCAGATCACTGATGATTTAGAGATTACTTTGGAAGCTAATCCAACCTCGGTGGATGTGGGACGTTTTCATGGTTATCGTGATGCAGGCGTGAATCGTCTCTCCCTAGGTGTGCAAAGTCTTCAGCCAGATGTTTTAGAGTTCTTAGGTCGCCTTCATAACGTGGACCAGGCACGCCAAGCGATTGAATTGGCAAGTGATTTGTTTGATCGTTACAGTTTCGATCTGATTTATGCACGCCCAAATCAAACCATTCAGGCTTGGCGAGAAGAACTAAACGATGCGCTGGCATTAGCAGGCGATCATCTTTCTCTTTATCAATTAACTATTGAACAAGGTACTGCCTTTTATACGAAACACCGCCTTGGTGAATTTAAAATGCCGGACGAGGAATTAGCAGCTGAGTTTTATGAGGTAACCCAAGAGATGATGGAAGCATCTGGTCGTCCTTCTTATGAGATCTCTAATCATGCAAAACCGGGACAGGAATCTCGTCATAATCTAGTTTATTGGCGCTATCAGGATTATGCAGGGATCGGGCCGGGGGCTCATGGGCGTCTTAAAATAAAGGGACAGAAATCGGCTGTCCTTCGTCATCGATTACCGGAAAAATGGTTGGGCGCTGTACAATCCTATGGTCATGCAACTCGTGAAGTCATTTCGGTTGATCTACAAGAGCAATTTCAAGAAGCCTTATTGATGGGATTACGGTTACGCGAAGGTGTACCTGTTTCTCGTTTGAAAGAAATTGGCGATTTTCTTCAACAGGATCGATTAGATATTTTGTGCGAAGAAGGATTAGTTATCCAGAGCGATGATAAAATTTTGGCGACCGAGGAAGGCCGCCAACGCCTGAATGCCGTGTTAGACTATTTATTAAACTAGTCGTTTATAATCAGGATGGTTTTGGTTCCTGAGCTGCGTTTACAATAGCAGTGTAAAGGCTATTGGCACGTTCACGGTTTAGTTGGCCTAAATCTGTAGGTGGTGTTAAGGCATCTAGCATCTGTTGGATATCTGCATCGGAAATCACATTGTTTCGCAGCATTGCAGCTGTGATTGCTGCCAAACCCAACATTGCTGCATTACCTTCATGTTGAAGATGTTCCAAAGAACGGATTGAAGTTTTGATGGTTTTCAATTCCTCTTTCAATTCTTCATTACCTTGCATGGCAAGTTCAACACGTTCCAAGGCCACAGCTAACTGATTAATGCTGACACCCGTGGTTGAGATATTATCATTCATGGATTGGTCTCTTATACTTATCTTCAAGTCAGGGCTGATGTATAGGATTAGAAAGCGATTAGCAAGTCAGGCCGACAAGGCAGGTGTTAAACATCACCCATGCAACCATCTAATACCATTTCCTTAAAACGATAATAGAACCCTTCTTCAATATGATCACCGACCATATTATCCATAATAGAAAGGGCCTTTTGAGGGATCATCGCCTGTTTATATGATCGTTTATCGGTAAGGGCAGAATAGATATCCATAATCGCAGATATCAAGCTTAAATCATCCATCTGGCCGCCTTTTAAGCCGTTTGGATATCCTGTTCCATCAATTTTTTCATGATGGCGTTCTGCAATATTAATAACTTCTTTGGGAATACCGGGTGACGCACGTAGAATTGATCCTGATAGGATCACATGTTTTTTCATCTCAACCCATTCTCTTTCATCAAGCTGACTTGGTTTTTCAAGAATTTCGATTGGTGTATTTCTTTTGCCAACATCATGCATTAGCCCCCCCTGAGCTAAGAGTTCCATATCGGTTTTTCCAAGCCCAAGTTCTGCACCAAAGATTGTCATTAATGAAGAAACCTTCAAGACATGAACAAATGTATAACCATGATGACGTTTCAACATATCTACTACATTGCGAAGATCATGGTTACCGGCGGCCTCTACAAGAACCCTTGAACAATCTTCATAAAGTTCCGGTTTGATGATGCTACTGGTATTTTCCGCATCAAACATTTTACGGATAGAACTTTTTGTTACTTTTAATACGCTTTGCTGAAGCGGGTTTAGTTCTAACCAATGACCTTCAGCTGCTACATCACAAACTTCCCATAATTGACTTAGGAAATGGGCCGGATGAAAAGGGGCAGACATGCTATTTTCACAGAACTCTCGTATTAGATCGAGACTTTCAGCGACTTGTTCAGTATTACCTATAAATAGAGTGGGTAGAGATGAAAGGTCTTTTTCTTTTCTTTCTTCATGGATGCGTTTTACGATTTCAAAGCCAGTAATACCAGGCATGTCGGCTTCGATTACAGCAGCATCATATTTTTCTTGGGCACCATGTTCAACAGCGGCCCAGCCTTGATCAATAACAGAGACTTTTGCACGCAATCTTACAGCCGGAAGGACGGCTTCAAATTTCTTTGGGTTGGAAACCGCAAAGAGTATATGGGTCATTTCTGGCTTGGCCAGTTTATCCGCCTGTTTTTTTACAAGCTGATCCCAAGACATATAGCCTCCAGTTATTCAATTTTCTTAAATCCAAGTATAGAAATATTTTAGTTAAATATAAGTAAACGAC
>NZ_SMMC01000086.1:6334-8307 GCF_009711445.1 Curvivirga aplysinae
AAAACTTTTATTATTTCATGCTGTATCAATGCGATGGTGATGTATCGTCCTGCCTTGGAAATTGTGACTAGAATGATGAATTTCCAAAAAGAGAAATGCATGGCGCCCGCAATTAAGGTCAAAGGATCCCCGATCACGGGTACCCACGCTAATAGTAAGCTGGGCCATCCCCATTTATTGAAGCGATCTTCTGCTTTTTGAAGGGGGTTTTCACCTACAGGAAACCATTTGCGATCTTTAAAATGGATCAGCCAACGCCCCAATATCCAATTGATAATTGACCCAAGAATATTACCGAGGCTTGCTACGAACACTAAGCCCCATATCCACTCTGGTTCAGTCTGGATCAGCCCGATTAAAAGGGCTTCGGATGACAAAGGCAGAATGGTTGCGGCCAGTAAAGCCATAAAGAAAAGACTGGAAAATGAAAAAAGCATCTATAGAAAAAATAGTTTTAAGGCTGTGGCGTTATGCCAATAACCATACGCGGTAATTCGTCTTCACTGGATCGAATGGCCCATTCATAAAGGCGCGTGCCACTGCCACTTACCGCCGTTGCATTTTCAAAGGTGACTTCGGCATCTGTCCATACACGAATACGACCCCATGGGATAAAGCCGCTGGCTTCTAATTCTTTGCGATAATTTTCAGGCAACTTATTGCTTTTTAATTCTACGACACCTGGTGCCGTACGGGCAATACGCATAAACCAAGCATTACGACGCACAAAATGGTAACTGCGTAATTCGTTGATATTACCTTTAAAGCGAAATTTGACTAAGAAACGACCTTCGCCCTTATATTTGATTTCACTGAAACCTTCATCGCGGCGTAGATCTTTTTCATAAATTTCAGCCCATTCGATTTCTTCATCACTGCCTTGTTGTATTTCACCTAGGCCGAGTTTTGACAGAAATCTAAGATGAAGCAAATCACCTTCATACTCATAGGCAAAACGGCCATCCTGCAGAATTTGAATTCGCAGTTGATAGGCGCTTGGCATATAGCAACTGGCCAATAGGAAAAGCGCTGGCACTAGTATCAGATATCTAAAAAAGCGATGTGTTCTCAACATGCTGTGCAGTTTAAACAGATTTTTTAAATTAGGAAATCACATATTTGATAAAATAGCCTAATATCCCAAATAGTTTATTTTAGATCGTAACGATTATCCAAAATTCAATTGAGGGGGAATGGCAATGACTTCGTCTTCGCTAAAAATACATTTATAGCCAAGAGATGTAACAAAATCGATTGTCTCTTTCCGTTTTTCTTCAAATCCTTCATGTTGCCAGCATTCAAATAAAAGTGGTGGACGCTTATTCATGATAATTGTATCGATTGCCCCTTTAAAAACTTCAAGTTCTTCCCCTTCAACATCAACTTTGATAAGGGCGACATTTTCCAAGGCATAGGAATCAAGGGTTCTTACTTCTACTTTTTCTGTTTCATTTATAAAGGGTAATTTTGATGCAACGCCTTGCTGTCGAACATCGGGGCGTATGGAAAATGCCCCAAAATTCCCGGATTGTGAATAATCCACACAAGGGATTTCTATTTCAGAAGGTGCCTCCGGCCCTGATAAGGCAACATGATGTATTTCTGCATTTGGAATATTATTGAGTTCGTAATTTGCCCCCAATAGATGAGAAACACGTCTTTGGGCTTCAAAGGCGATTACGGAACATTCAGTATTAAAGGCGACCGGGATCGAAAAGCTTCCTATATGGGCACCAATATCGACTAATAAGCCACCATTGCCGCGTTTTTCAATTAATTCGCATGCTGTTTTGATCAACTCAAATTGGTATATACCATGCGCTCTCAGGCAGTTAGCGATATATGCTTCGGATTTAAAAACAAGATAAGTACCAGACTTAGATGAAATAATTTCAATTAGTGAACTTGATGACAATTAATCTACCTCTTTATAATTTGCCTGATTTTAAATACGAATTTTTGAAGACATCTAT
>NZ_SMMC01000011.1 GCF_009711445.1 Curvivirga aplysinae
CTATGGTTGCATATTTTTAAGGTAAGAATCTTATAAGGTTGACTGGAGTCCTGGATTTGCTGAATTAGGTGAGCATGGGGCGAATCGTTTTTTATCTCTTGAAAAAATACGAGAATCAGCCATCATATATTACTTATCTACAAAAGTAGTAGATGGGGTAAGCCTTTGGTTTTTCCGTTGGTTTTTTTAGGGAATATGCATCATGAAAGCGGGCGCAGCGTTCAACGATAAAGGTGCCAATGTTGTGGGTGACGATAAATCGCAAGATGATAGCTTGGTGGAGGCTATTCGTGCGGTCGCAAAAGTGCCGTCGCAACGAAAAGTTTCTTATGCAATCCCATGCGCTTCTGAATTTCGTGATCGCGTGAGTGAGCTGGCGGAACGTCGTAATGTTAATGTAGGTGATATCGCACGCTCTGTGATGTTGACTTTACCTGAAGACGTAATTGACTCTGTGTCTGATCCGGGTGAACCTGACCTAGAAGATCGAGAAACGATTATACTGAAGTCTGGTCCAAGTGCTGGTAAGCCTTGGCGTCGTAAGCCTCGTTTGCAAGTACGGATGCCTGCTGGTTACGATATGGTGACTATCCGTAAGGCTCTTGCCTTGGCGCTTCAACTAGATGACGGCACTTTAACTATAAATCTCGAAGATCCCTTACTTCCAAAAAAGACGGAGCAATCTGAGGCTGATCGAGAACAAATTATTCGTCTGCATACTATTATCACGGCGATGTCTTTTGATCTGCTTAAGGGTGGAGTACAAACCCATGAGGAGGCCTTGTATGTACTTGGTTTTCCGCCGACTGCACGTCCAAATATGGATGAGGTTAAGCAACGTTTTCGTTTGATGGCGACTATTCATCATCCTGATAGTGAGCTGGGTGGGCATGAGCGTATGGCCCAATTAAATGATGCGATTTCATTGTTACGTCGTACCATTCT
>NZ_SMMC01000184.1:0-395 GCF_009711445.1 Curvivirga aplysinae
TCAGTTTTACTTTGCTAGAATCCCGATGTTATAGTATGTGAAGAAATATATCTTTATATTCAAGGGGAAAGCTAAATATTTGGCATGGTAATTGCTTTGGCTTTTAATCGGAGTCTGAAAGAATTCAGAATTTCCTACGAAGTATAAAGAAGTAATTGATTTGCCGGACAAAGGGCTGGGTACAAATGAGCGATAACGAAGAACAACCCTCAATGGAAGAAATTCTGGCGTCTATCCGTAAGATTATCTCGGAAGATCCAGAAGAGCCTGAAGTAGTGGAAGAACCCGCTGCTGAAGAGCCTGAGCCAATGCCAGAACCAGAGCCAGAACCAATGCCTGAGCCGGAACCAGAGCCAATGCCAGAACCTGAGCCTGAGCCGGAACCAGAGCCAGTC
>NZ_SMMC01000184.1:610-32799 GCF_009711445.1 Curvivirga aplysinae
AACCAGTCATGGAAATGGAGCCTGAACCTGAGCCGGAACCAGAGCCGCTTGAGCTTATGGAAGAGTATGAAGAATACGAAGAAGAGGAGCCTTTGGAACTCATGGAAGAGTATGAAGAAGAGCCTCTTGTTCTTGAGGATGAGCGAATTATCTCCAATTATACGGAAGAAGTTGGGGTTGCATCGCTTGCGCATCTTGAAAATTCCATTCGAATGGGGCATTCAGGGGAAACACTGGAAGAAATTGTAAAAGGTCTTTTACGTCCAATGCTGAAAGTTTGGCTGGACGAGAACCTGCCTGAGATGGTAGAGCGCATGGTTCAAAGAGAAATTGACCGTATGGCTTCCGGTGCACGTCGAGTCTCCGATAGAGACGACTACTGATTTTGCACCGTTGAGAGTTACACGCCCCGCTGGGAATTCTCTTAGCGGGGCGTTTTGTATTTGTAATTGATTAATTGGATTGAAGGCCAAAATGCTGGATAAAACATACGAACCTGCGACGGCAGAGGATAAACATTACGCCAAATGGGAACAGACTGGCAGTTTTAAACATGGACAGAATACATCCGAAGATGCATTTACCATCGTCATCCCGCCACCAAACGTCACAGGTAGCCTGCATATGGGCCATGCGTTGAACAACACATTGCAAGATGTGATGATCCGCCACAAACGTATGCAAGGGCTTGATGTGCTTTGGCAACCAGGTACTGACCATGCGGGTATTGCAACGCAAATGGTTGTGGAACGTAAACTTGGCGCGGAAGGCATTAAACGCCGTGATTTGGGACGTGAGAAATTCCTTGAGAAAGTATGGGAATGGAAAGACGAATCTGGCGGTACAATCATTAACCAATTACGCCGCCTTGGTGCGTCATGTGATTGGAGCCGTGAACGTTTCACCATGGATGAAGGTCTAAGCGCTGCCGTATTAGATGTGTTTGTACGTCTTCATAAAGAAGGTTTGATTTATAAAGACAAGCGTCTCGTGAACTGGGATCCTGCCTTTGAGACTGCGATTTCTGATCTGGAAGTAATCCAGAAAGAAGTGCAGGGCAATATGTGGCACTTCAAATATCCTGTTGAAGGTGAAGACGGTGTATTCCTAACCGTCGCAACAACACGTCCAGAAACCATGTTGGGCGATTCCGGTGTTGCTGTTCATCCGGAAGATGAACGTTACAAACATTTGATTGGCAAGAATTGTATTCATCCGCTAACAGGCTTTAAATTAAAGATCGTTGGCGATGATTACGCGGACCCTGAACAGGGGACTGGTGCGGTGAAAATGACACCTGCACATGACTTTAACGATTTTGAAGTGGGTCGTCGTCATAACCTTGAAATGATCAACGTGATGACTCCAACCGCGCATATGAATGATGATGTGCCAGAAAAATATCGTGGTATGGATCGTTTCGAATGCCGTGACGCTGTTATCGCGGATATGGATGAACTTGGTTTTTATGCAGGTAAAGAAGATCACGTACATATGGTGCCTTATGGGGATCGTGGTGGTGTGCCGATTGAGCCTTATTTGACGGATCAATGGTTCGTTGATGCGAAAACTTTGGCAGAGCCAGCGATCAAATCTGTTGAAGAAGGGCGCACCAAATTCGTCCCTGAGAACTGGACAAAAACATATTACGAATGGATGCGTAACATCCAACCGTGGTGTATTTCCCGTCAACTTTGGTGGGGGCATCAAATCCCGGCATGGTATGGCCCAGATGGTGAAACCTTTGTTGAGAAAACAGAAGCGGAAGCTATAGCCGCTGCTGAAAAACATTATGGTAAGACAGTTGAGCTTACCCGTGATGAAGATGTTTTGGATACATGGTTCTCTTCTGCGCTTTGGCCTTTCTCTACATTAGGTTGGCCAAATGATACACCGGAATTGGTAGCAAAACATTATCCAACAGATGTGTTGGTAACCGGTTTTGACATTATCTTCTTCTGGGTTGCCCGTATGATGATGATGGGCTTGAAGTTTATGGAAACTGAACCATTCCATACCGTGTACGTTCACGCGCTTGTACGTGACGAGCATGGTCAAAAAATGTCTAAATCTAAAGGGAACGTTATCGACCCATTGAGCTTGGTAGAGCAATATGGGGCAGATGCGCTTCGCTTCACATTGACATCCATGGCGGCACCAGGCCGTGACATAAAACTCGCCACCTCCCGTGTGGAAGGCTATCGCAACTTCACAACCAAGCTCTGGAATGCGGCACGTTTCTGTGAAATGAATGAATGTGTTGTGACCAACGACTTTGATCCGAAGGATGCGAAAGCAACTGTAAACCGTTGGATCGTAGGTGAGGTGGCAAAAACACGTATCGAAATCGATCGTGCTTTATCTTCTTATCGATTTAACGATGCAGCAAGCGTTGTTTACCAGTTCGTATGGGGAACCTTCTGTGACTGGTATTTGGAATTGGCGAAACCATTGCTTAACAGTGATAACGAAGCTGCAAAAGCGGAAACACGCAAAGTTGCGGGCTGGGCTTTGGCACAAATACTGAAATTGATGCATCCATTCACACCATTTGTGACAGAAGAGATCTGGGAAAAACTTGGCGATAAACCAGATGAGCTTTTGATTACTTCTGAATGGCCACAATGTGGCGAAGACTTGATCGTTGATGATGTTGTGAAGGAAATGGAATGGGTGATCGGTATGATTACTGGTATCCGTTCTGTACGTTCCGAAATGAATGTACCGCCATCTGCACAAGTACCAATGATCTTGAATGGTGCATCTGATCAAGCTAAAGGTTGGTTGGAAACACATTGGGTATTGTTGAGCCGCTTGGCACGTGTATCTGAATCTTCTGTGGATGCGGAAGCGCCTAAAGGTGCACTAGAAATGGTGCATGACGGCGCAACAGTTGCCTTGCCAATTGCTGATGTGATTGACCTTGGTCAGGAAAAAGCACGTCTTGAAAAGGCAATTAAAAAGGCTGAAGGTGAATTGAAGAAAATCTCTGGCAAATTGTCTAATGAGAAATTCTTGGCGAATGCCCCAGAAGCTGTTGTCGAAGAAAACAAAGCTCGTTTGGCGGCTGAACAAGATGCTTGTGACAAGTTAAAAGCTTCTTTGGAGAAAATCGTCGCTGCGATGTAATTTCTTCTAAACAAAGAATCTGTTGAAGGCGTTGTAGGGTGATTTCTACAGCGCCTTTTCTTTTCTATTGAAAAATAACAAAAATATTAAATAAACTTATTTTGTTAACTTTTTATGTCGCAAATTTGATTAAAGTGGGCGCAAATTGTCGCAGAGCTTCGGGCGGGCTCCATTAGCGTAGGCGTCAGTTAACGAGATAATTCATTCAAGTAATAGCGCGCTTTACTTACGATAACCTATTGAAAATTAGGAGGGATTCCTCATGTTTAATGATATGGACCGTCTGGTAAAGTGGCATAATGGTGAAAAAGAATATTCCCCTTTCTCCGATGCTGAAATGGAACGTCGTCAAAATGACGTTCGCAAGTGGATGTCTGAGAATGATGTGGATGCATGTCTGTTTACATCTTATCACTGTATTAACTATTATTCTGGTTTCATGTATTGCTACTTTGGTCGTAAATACGGCTTCGTCGTAGATCAAAATAACGCAACATCTATTTCCGCAGGTATTGACGGTGGACAACCATGGCGTCGTACATTTGGTGACAATATTACCTATACTGACTGGCGCAAAGATAACTTCTTCTACGCTGTGCAGGGTCTAGTAAAAGGCGCGAAGCGTATCGGTATCGAATATGACCATGTACATCTTGATTACTTACAACAGTTAAAAGATGCATTGCCCGGTGTTGAATTTGTTGATGTCGGTCAACCATCTATGTGGATGCGCTCCATTAAGTCTGCAGAAGAAATTAAACATATCAAAGAAGGCGCACGTGTTGCAGATGTTGGTGGTTTCGCTTGTGCAAAAGCGATCGCAGCAGGCGTGCCTGAACATGAAGTTGCGATTGCAACAACCAATGCCATGATCCGCGAAATTGCCAATAGTTTTCCATTTGTGGAATTAATGGATACATGGACATGGTTCCAATCTGGCATCAACACAGATGGTGCGCATAACCCGGTTACAAATAAGAAGATTGAATCTGGTGATATTCTAAGCTTGAATACTTTCCCGATGATCTTTGGTTACTATACAGCGCTAGAACGTACTTTATTCTGTGACCATGTATCTGATGCGCATTTAGACCTTTGGGAAAAGAATGTGAAGGTACATGAACGTGGCCTAGAATTGATCAAGCCGGGTGCAAAATGTTCTGAAATCGCAGCTGAGTTAAACGAGATGTATCGTGAATGGGATTTGTTGAAATACCGTTCCTTCGGTTATGGGCACTCCTTTGGTGTATTAAGCCATTACTATGGTCGTGAGGCAGGTGTGGAGCTTCGTGAAGATATTGATACAGTTCTAGAACCAAATATGGTTGTTTCCATGGAGCCAATGATCATGATCCCGGAAGGTAATCCGGGTGCTGGTGGCTATCGTGAGCATGACATCTTGGTTGTTGGCGAAGATAGTGCAGAAAACATCACCAAATTCCCGTTCGGCCCGGAACATAACATTATTAAAAACTAAGAATAAAAACCAAGACCCATCTAAGAGGTCGCAGGAAGCAAAAAGCCCGAGAAGAAAATCTCGGGCTTTTCGTCTAAATAATTTATAGTTAAACGGACTTAACTGTTACGAATGTTATTCAGGAAACGATCAACCTCACGCATCATATTGGATGCCTGTTCAGAGAGTTCGTCTGAAGCATGTTTCACATCACGTGCGGCACTGCCTGTTTCATCAGACCCAGTTTGAATGCTTTGCATGCGCATTGATACATCCTGCGTACTGGCAGAGGAAAGTTGTACCTTACCCGTGATAGATGAGGTGATATTTCGTTGATCATCCACGGCAACGGATACGTCGCTTGAAATTTGATCAATCTCATCAATTGTTGTGTGAATTTCTTCGATACTTCGAACCGTTGCACTTGTTGCCTCTTGCATTTCTTTGACCTGTGCACCGATTTGATCCGTCGCATTAGTTGTTTGATTGGCAAGCGATTTCACTTCATTCGCCACCACAGCAAAACCTTTACCCGCATCACCTGCACGTGCAGCTTCAATAGTTGCATTAAGGGCAAGTAGGTTAGTTTGATCTGCGATTTCACTGATTAAATCAACCACTTGCTCAATATCCTGTGCCGTTGTCGAAAGTTTCTGGACCATTGCATTGGCTTGTTCAGCCTTGTTTACAGCATCATGGGCAATTTGTTGAGATCGAGATACCTGTGTATTGATATTTTCAATTGAGCTATTCAATTCACTTGTTTCTGCTTCAACCTGTTGTGCGTTTTGAGTTGCTTGTTCCGAAGCAGCTGATACTTCAACACTTTGCGAATTTGTATCATCAGCTGTATGGGACATGCTACTTGCTTGACTGGACATTTCGGTAGCTGCTGCTGATACGGCTTCAACGATACCTTTTACGCTTTCCTCGAAGTTATCGGCCAAGGCATGCATTGCTTGACGCTTTTCCTCTTCGGCCAGTTTTTCTCGTTCTACTTGCTCTGCTTGAAGGCGTTGACGATCTTCAATGCCTTGGCGAAAAACATGTAAGGCACGGGTAATGTCGCCAATTTCATCCTTACTTGGTTTTGGTATGTCTACATCTGTCTGGTCCTGGCTTAATTTTTCACTGATCGCTGTTAGGTTTATCAATGGCTTAACGATTTGTAGGCGCGCAAGTAATAGGGATAATACCAGTAAAACCAAAGAAACGACAGAAGCAGTAATGATGATCATATTTTGAAGTTCAGATGCTTTTGCACTTTCCTCTTCAATATAGGTCATATTGGTTTGGTTACTGACCATTAAAATTTGTTCAATAGCTATTTCCAGAATATCTGCAGTCTTATTGATGCGATCAACCATCGCATTCAAAACTGGAGTTTCGTAATAAAGGAAACTGCTATTAGCATCTTCAAAACGATAGACGCCTAATAGATCAAGAGTACGATCATTCGCTTTTTCGTATTGAGCGAAGAGAGCCGGTATCGTCACTAGACTGCGTTGGATATAGTAAACAGATTTTGCTAGCTCACTATCGGTATTATCTCCATAGAGCGCATCCAGAATAATGGGAAGTTCAGTTATAGCATCAATCTTACTAGCTAACTCCTTAATACCATCTTGAAGCTTTATCCTATTTGCCTTGATTGTTTTTGCGTTTTCGCTATCCCGCAGAACAAGCGTATTTTGATGTTCACCTAGAAAACCATTTAACACCCCTAATGTTTTGGTCATTTGACCTTCAAGTTGAGTTATAATCTGGGTTTGTTGAGCTGTTGCAGCAAGATTGTCACGTTTGGATTGGAATAGATCATCGATGATATTCCCATTCCATAAATTCGAGATTGCAGTGGCTGCACCAGTCAATAAAATTACCAAAATAATAAGTCCAGCAAGCTTGGTAGTGATACTTTGATACCAATGGTTCTTATTTATGTTTTCAGTCATATCACCCCCTTAAGATGCTTCAGCTGCGGCATCTTCCATAGCGAAGATGATGTCATATGCGAAGACTAACTGCTTATACACATCGGCCGGTGTACGATTGCTATCGACTTCAGGAGTTACGAGGGCGGTCTTATCACCCATTGCGATCTTGAGTGCGACAAGATCTGCAATAATGGTTTTTAAAACAGCAATAGTATCATCGCTGGTTGCTTTTCCATCTTGTGGGTTTGGTACAACAATGCCGCCAGGAATATCTTTCTTAAGGTATTCGGTTTGATAATACTGAAGTTCTGCGGCCACAGATAGCGCATATAAATAATTATCATTTGGACGTTTATCTTTTTCGACTTCCGTATTTGGACGCGGTAGTAAGACTTTTTGATGCTTTGCGAGTTGTTTTACAATACTCAATAACATCGTTGCATATTGATAACTATCTCCTGGTTTTTGCCCCGGCAGGCCCAAGGATTTTAGTTGTTGTTCGATTTGTAAAAGGGCTATGTAGATTCCGTCTGTTGACCCGTCAACTGTCATAAGTTCATTAGATTGACCTTCTTTAATATTATAAACCACATTTAGTTCATCTAGGCTCTTCATCTGAGCATTCAGGATATTTTCTATATCCGCCTCATTCCATGCTTTTAGCTCAAGCGGGGAGATGTCCATTATGGGTAAGCCATTGATAGTTCTTAATAGATTAATATGAGCAGAATTCGTTCTTGCCTGAACATAAACATGTCTCAAGCTGCGTGGTTGAACTTTAAACTCTGTACTTGCGAATTGTATGTAATCTGCTTGTTGTAATTGATTGATATGTGCAGAGATTTTAGATGTGAGTTGGGCAACGGAGTTAAGGTCCGCGGCCTGTGACATGGTAGATAGCCCACCAATACATAGAAGGCTGCCCGCAATAAGTAATTTTTTCACCCTGAGTTTCCTGTGAATTTATATGTCAAAAATTTTTATTATTACGACAATTATGAGACGTTTATTTGCTAATTGCAAATGAATGAGTAAAAAATCATTTCAAATTTTATCTAATTTGGGTATCCAGATATTTAACTTGTATTTGAGTTGGGCGGAAAATCTGAAATGCTAGTTGCGCATGGGTGCAAATATGTTGTCTTGTATTCGGTTTGGAATCCTGACCATATAAAGCCAAATTGGTTTCTTCAGAGGGAAAAGAATGGCAAAGCTGCATTTTTATTTTTCAGCGATGAACGCTGGTAAAAGTACGATCTTGTTGCAATCAAGTTATAACTATCAAGAACGCGGTATGAATACTTTAATTTTCACAGCCGCGCTAGATGATCGGTATGGTGTTGGCAAGGTAACCTCACGCATTGGATTAGAAGCAGATGCAGTGATCTTTCAAACTGTGGATGATCTCCTATCAATTACCAAAGAACGTCATTCAAATACCCCACTTTCCTGTGTTCTAGTGGATGAAGCTCAGTTTTTGACAAGGCAACAAGTATTACAGTTATCCGATGTGGCAGACCATATGGGAATTCCTGTGATTTGTTATGGATTACGTACAGATTTCCAAGGTCAGTTATTCCCGGGAAGCGAAGCATTACTCGGTCTTGCCGATGAGATGCGTGAGGTGAAAACGATTTGCCACTGCGGAAGCAAGGCAACTATGGTTGTACGTTATGATGACAAAGGAAATCCAGTGAAAGCCGGGGATCAAGTAGAAATTGGTGGAAATGACAGATATGTGTCCATGTGTCGAAAACATTGGAAAGAGACTTTAGGGATATGAAAGAAAGGCCGGAAATTCCGGCCTTAATCGTTATTTTATGATACTTTAACTCTTCGACCCAAGCCATCATACATATCAAGCATCTTTTCGTACCATTCATTCACACTATCATCATCTTTTAAAAATTTCTTGGTTGAAGAGGCACGCGCAAACATAAAACACCCCATCAGGATATAATCTGCGTAACCCGGTTCCTCACCAGATATAAATGGTTGTGTAGAGAGCATCATTCTCACTGGGGTAAGATTATTGAACAGTATTTGAATCTGTTCATCATCATATTTCTGAAATTCTTCCAGTTTCCTAGCTATACGCTTTTCTCTTGTTTCACGGAAGTAATCTTTGTCTCCTTCATCTAATCCTTCAAAGATATCAAGTATAATCATTCGAAAAATTACAGCCATAATCTGTGTGTTTGCCCACGATTCAATGAAGCGTGCTTGACCAATCGCAATATCGGAACCCATCAGTGTCGGTGCATTTGGATATGCATTGTCTAAATATTTTGCAATTTCAAAGCTATCGGATACTGAAATATCACCGTCATCGATAACAGGGACTGTAGGTGAGCCAGAATGTACTATCGCAGATTTCTCGGTAAAGCGGATGATGTGGGGTTCTGGCGTGATCCCTTTATGGGCAAGGGCATATTTTACCCGCCAGCAATAAGGGCTAAAGCGTCGATTGCTATCTGCACCCGCAAGTTCGTATAATTTCACAGACATTTTATGAATTCTCCTGAAATCCGATAATCTTTTAGTTTACGTTTAAATTTGATCTCACGGTAACGAAATGACTCAAATTTATCCAGTTCAAATTAACCCTTCGATGGCTATCTAATTTTTTATGGGAAAAAATGTTGATGGCTGTTGCCACCTAAGTGAAAATACTCGAATATGCTAATAAATAAAAATTATGGCAGGAAATAATAATGCATCGTAAAGGTGCTTCATTTTGGGATAAAAATCTATGAATAGTAAGTCAGGGATCGGTGGCAGTTTACCTGAAACCTTTGCTGAACGCGGATATTCCGTACCCTTTACAACATCTGTCTTGGAACATTTACGCGTTCGCGTAGGAAGAGAAGGGGGGCTGGAAGCGTTATTACCCGGGCTTTCCGGTGGCAAAGGAACCTATATTATCCCTTGGTCTGATTTACCCAGTGTGATCTCCATGAGCTTACATGATAGATCATTATATAAAAAGATGAATGAGCTGTCTTCGCATACACCTGATAAAATTCGCCAAGCTGCACTGGAAGTGCAACAAGATGGATATGATGGACCTGATGTAGCTGAAGCAGCCACTAATGCCATTCAAAAAGATCATGAAATTAGTTTGATGACCAATTTTACTTTGGTTTCAGAAGCTGTTCGACAAGTTGGTGACGGCGTGGAATATACGCCCATGGATCTTATCAATGAAGAAAATATGAAGAAAGCACGTGCATCCGTTAAAAACTACGCTGATAAGTTGGGAATGTCGACGCAGGACATGATGGATATTTTGACGACTTGGGCGGACACAAGTGCTGCTGTAGGATCACCAGGTGGGGATCACCCAGGATATTTGATGAGAACGGTATCTGATCTTGCGCGTATGAGCGCGGAAATGTCTGATTGGGCAGAGGAAGAGATGCCGGAAATAGTGGTTTTAGTGCAACAGATTATTGATGCAGCTGAGATGGCAGGAAGATTGGCCTATGAAGAGATTGAAGGTATGCAGCAGCAAGCTTCCTCCATGTCTACAGTTTTATCCAGTTGGAATATGAATTTGAGGCGCTTGCAAGATTCTGTTGCTAAAATCGCTAGTATTTTGGATGGCTGGGATCGCGTTACTCAGAAATGGGACCATGTGAAAGAGGGATTCAGACATCAACAACGTGATATGGTCGGTGAAGCTGTGCAGCATCTGCCGCTGTTACCCGCCGAAGTTTTGAACATGAATCAGCAAGTCATATGGCAGAAAATTACCTCAGAACAAAATCGCCTTCTGACCGAAAATGGGGCAGTGGATTTTGAAGATTATGACGAGGTCGAGGGTGATATTGAAGAGTTTATGCAGCCGCAATCTGCATGGACTTAATTTATATCAATACATGGTATAAGTATTGCATTTATAATCTTATTAATCTTCAAGGTTTAGGGGTATGTGATTGATGGAAATCGGTCAGGATAAAAAAGATGCGCTCAGAGCGTTTTTGTCTCAGTTAGGTGAAAGCCAGCTTGTCCTGCTTGTCTCCGCTATGGATTATGCACGTAGCCATGGAGCAGAAGATATACCCTACGAATTCATCTTGTCAGTCTTACGACCAACCCTTTTTAGAATTCGTCCCCCACGTAATGGTACGGCGCAGAGAATTCTATGTAACCCATTCGAAGATTTGTTGATACCGCGTGATCCGAAGGTAAAGAAAGAAACAATGATTGCCCGCGCCTCGCTGCAACCCGTGTGGGAATGGCTTCAAGCTGAAGGCGGTACAGCATTTCAAGAGATATGTAATAAATGTGAAAAGGCATTAACGAAAGAGGACCTCGAAAAACGTTGGGAGGCTCAAGTTAATCTGTGGCAGGCAGCTGTTGAATTAATGCAAAAAGCGTTGCAAAAAGCAGATGAAAGTGCAGCTAATGCCAATGATCTGTTAAAGAAGCTTGGTGGTTCGACACGCCTAGAGGATATGGAAGAAATGAGCCACGTTCTTTCTGTGGCCCCAGAACTTGAAACGTTAAAAAAGAAGTTGCCAGTAAAACCAATTTCCAAGTTTTTGGATGGTCATATTACGTCCGTCAAAAATTGTTACAATGATACCGCTGATAGTCAGCCGGGTGAAGAAAGCTGGATTATCGTAGCTGCGATGCGACGGTTACTTAAGCAAGCCGATATCCTGAAGGTTGTAAAAAGTATTAGCCCCGATGGTGATGATTCTATTGTGGCGATTAGTGATCTTGCCAAAGTCGGAGATGTTGTAATTGGTGATTTGGAAGAACTGGTTCAACAGATTGATGCAATGGCATCTGAGGGCGGAACGGAAGAAACCTTGCTCGGCTTAATTAAGGAATATGTGAAAACTTTTGAAGCAATTACGATGAATCTAAATATTCGTCGTGACGGGGCTTGGGGACAAAGGTTATTTACCACGAGAAAAGTTGTATCGGATGCTTTGACGCGTACAATTTTGGCCCAAGCGCCAGAAAAACTGAAAACAGCGTTGAAACAACGTAGTGTGAAAGCTGGGCGTACTAAGCGAACTATTAGTGACTTACGCGCGGATTTAGATCCAGAAGCATATCGCATGGCGCGAAGCGCTGCGCGTTCTATGAAAGAGAGCCTTCGCATAGCTGATAAAATCGGAATGATGAGTAATGCACGTTCTGTGGCGAATGGAATGGTTGATCAATTAGAAAAGTTTTCAGATCAATTGTTAGAAGATATTCATACAGTACCAGCAGATTATAAAAAACGTGCACGTGATCATGTGATTATGATTGCCCATCTTATGGAATTTCTTGTTGATTCGGAACAAGCGGACTTCTTTTTGCGGCGGGCGATGCGTCGAATTGATGAATCAGAAGGTTAGGAAACGCAGTTTTCTTGTTGCAAATACAGATAACCTCATTAATCCCTCAGAAATCTTGACTTTTCGATTGCCACATGGTCCTTTCGGGATAGATTTGCCTGTCACTTTGTCAGGTGCTGATAGCAATTAATACACGTTATCTGAATAATAAATTTACCATTAAAGGATTTCTATAGATGACATCTGCATTTGTATTTCCCGGTCAGGGATCTCAAGCGGTCGGAATGGGTAAAGAGCTTGCAGACGCTTTCCCGGCAGCACGTGAAGTTTTCCAAGAAGTTGATGAGGCTTTGGAACAAAATCTTTCTCGTTTGATGTGGGAAGGCCCAGGAGAAGATCTAACTCTAACTGAAAATGCACAACCTGCATTGATGTCGGTAAGTCTCGCTGTTTTGCGGGTTTTGGAAAGTGAAAGTGGTAAATCTCTTTCAGATATGTGTGCTTTGGTGGCAGGACATTCTTTGGGTGAATATTCTGCGTTAGCAGCTGCGCGTTCTTTAACAATCAGTGATGCCGCAAAATTGTTGAAACTTCGTGGACAATCCATGCAAGAAGCAGTGCCTGTCGGTGAAGGTGCCATGGCAGCGGTCTTAGGTCTCGATCTGGACGCAGCAGAAGCGGTTGCTGCTGAAGCCGCACAAGGTGAAATATGCACTGCGGCAAATGATAATGCACCTGGCCAAGTAGTTCTCAGTGGTGCGAAAGCTGCGATTGAACGTGCTTTGGTTATTGCTAAGGAAAAAGGTGCAAAACGTGCTGTTCTACTACCTGTATCTGCACCTTTCCATTGTGCAATGATGCAACCTGCCGCAGACAAGATGGCGGAAGCATTGGCTTCTGCAGATATTCAAGCGCCTTCTGTGCCGTTAGTTGCAAATGTCGTTGCGGAAAAAATCATTGATCCGTCTCGTATCCGCGATTTGCTTGTGGAGCAGGTTTGTGGACGTGTCCGTTGGCGTGAATCTGTATCTTATATGAAAAATCAAGGCGTTGAGCAGTTGGTAGAAGTTGGAGCTGGTAAAGTTCTAAGTGGACTTGTTCGCCGTATTGAGCGTGATATGACAGGTGTGAATGTTGGAACACCTGCTGACGTTGAAGCATTTTTAAATAGTCTTTAATTTGTGATTAATTTTGAACCTTAAGAATAGGGGAAAGAATATGTTTAATTTAACTGGTAAATGTGCCCTTGTAACAGGTGCGTCCGGTGGTATTGGTAATTCCATCGCCAAAGCTCTTCATGCACAGGGAGCTACCGTTGCCTTGTCTGGTACACGCGTAGAGCCTTTGGAAGCATTGAAAGCTGAGCTGGGTGAACGCGCTTTTGTGACACCTGCTAATTTGTCCGATATGGAATCTGTTGTGCAATTGGCAAAAGATGCAGAAGAAGCAATGGGGGCTATCGATATCTTGGTAAATAATGCTGGTTTAACTCGTGATAATCTTGCAATGCGCCTTAAAGATGAAGATTGGGATTCTGTATTGGATGTGAACTTGAAAGCCGCTTTCAAGTTATCTCAAGCTTGTCTTCGTGGCATGATGAAACGCCGTTTTGGCCGAATCATTGGTATTACTTCTATCGTTGGCGTAACAGGTAATCCGGGCCAAACAAACTATGCGGCATCAAAAGCTGGTATGATTGGTATGTCAAAATCTTTGGCACAAGAGGTTGCAACACGGGGAATCACTGTAAACTGCGTCGCACCTGGTTTTATTGCCACACCAATGACTGATGCGTTGAATGAAGACCAACAAGCGAAGATTAATGCGCAGATCCCTGCAGGCCGCATGGGCACTGTAGATGAAATTGCATCTTCCGTTGTATATCTTGCTTCTGAAGAAGCTGCATATATGACTGGTCAAACATTGCATGTTAATGGTGGCATGGCGATGATCTAGGTATTAGGTGATCGAAGCTGGTTGAATTTTTTTGCCTTTAAGGTCTGGTCAGTTTCGATCTTCTATGCTAAACACCCGCGCTGTCGACTGCAGTTTCATGAATTTGAAACATTGTAAGGCAGACGGAATTAATTTTATCACCTTGGGATTTTGCCCAAACTATAGAAGAGTAAGGATTAGGTTCATGAGCGACGTTGCAGAACGCGTAAAGAAAATCGTAGTTGATCACTTGGGCGCAGATGAAGCCAAGGTTACAGAAGCTGCTAGCTTCATCGACGACTTGGGTGCAGACAGCTTGGACACAGTTGAATTGGTAATGGCTTTCGAAGAAGAATTCGGTTGCGAGATTCCTGATGATGCTGCTGAGAACATCCAGACAGTTGGTGATGCAGTTAAATTCATCTCCGAAAACCAAGGTTAATTTTACCTAATCGTTTTCGATACTGTTTAAACGGCGCGTCGGTGAAAACCTTGACGCGCCGTTTCAGTTTTCTAAATATATTTTTGTGATGTAATACGATGTTATTGGCAGATTTGATTCTAGACAGGAATCAGGTCAATATCACAAAAATTTCATCAAGAAGGGCGGTTTCTATACTTTTCCCTTTAAGATGATTATTCTATAAAATCATGTTTCAGACTATTTAAAGATCAATAAAGTGAAGCGAAAATGAAAAGACGCGTTGTTGTAACTGGATTAGGGATTGTTTCTCCGCTTGGCAGTGGTATCGATCATGTATGGAATTCTATTACCAATGGTAAGTCAGGCTTACGTAAAGTAGAACATATGGACCTCTCTGACATGCCATGTCAGATCGCAGGCGTAGTTCCACGTGGTGATGGCAGTAACGGCACATTTGATGTTGATTCTTTTGTTGATAAAAAAGAACAACGCAAGATGGATACATTCATCACTTTTGGTATGGCTGCGGGAATTCAAGCCGTGCAAGATTCTGGATGGATGCCAACAGAGGAAGAAGAACTTAATCGTACAGGTGTTATGATTGGTTCTGGTATTGGTGGGTTACCTGGCATAGCGGATGGTACAACTTTATTGAATGAACGTGGCCCGCGTCGCATTAGTCCGTTTTTTATTCCGGCAAATTTGATCAACTTGGTTAGTGGTTATTTGTCTATCAAATACGGTTTCCGTGGTCCGAACCATTCTGTGGTGACAGCTTGTGCAACAGGTACACATGCGATTGGTGATGCATCTCGTATGATCGAATATGGCGATGCGGATGTAATGATTGCGGGTGGTGCTGAATCTGCGATCAGCCGTATTGGTATTGCCGGTTTCGCTTCTGCACGTGCATTGTCAACAAGTTATAATGATTCCCCTGAGGAAGGGTCTCGTCCTTGGGACCAAGGCCGTGATGGCTTTGTGATGGGTGAAGGCGCTGGTGTGGTAGTTCTGGAAGAATACGAACATGCCAAAGCACGTGGTGCAAAAATTTATGGTGAAGTACTTGGTTATGGCATGTCTGGCGACGCTTATCATGTAACTGCACCTGCATCTGATGGTAACGGTGGTTATCGTGCAATGGAAGCGGCACTTCGTAATGCTGGTAAAAACGCAGACAGCATCGATTACATCAATGCACATGGCACATCTACACCACTAGGCGATGAAATTGAACATGGTGCAGTGAAACGCTTACTTGGTGATCATGCTATGAATGCAGCCATGTCTTCTACCAAATCTTCTATTGGTCACTTATTAGGCGCAGCTGGTGCGGTTGAAGCGATCTTTGCCCTAAAAGCAATTGAAACTGGTGTTTGCCCACCGACATTGAACTTGCATAACCCATCAGAAGGTTGCGACATGAATCTTGTGCCACATACAGCACAAGAACGTGATGTGAATGTAGCCATTTCTAACAGCTTCGGTTTTGGTGGCACAAACGCATCTCTTGTCATGGGTAAAGTATAAGTTCGTTTGTGGATCGAGTTTTTATGAAGAAGAAACTTCTGATCCTTTTAACTATCTTGTTAGGCGCTGTCGGGCTTGGGCTCGGTGGCGTCTATCTTTATGTGGATACAAAAATTCATGAAGTTGGTCCGTTGGCCGAAGACGTGACCGTTGTTGTGCCACGTGGACAAGGCGTTCGCGCTATTGGGCGGGCATTACAAGAAGCAAACGTGATCCATGACGAAAGATATTTTACCTTACAGGCTCGTCTTAGTGGCGCTCATAAGCTTTTAAAGGCTGGGGAGTATAAGTTTGTGCCCGGGATGAATATTCCTGAAATCCTGGCACATTTAAGCAGTAATGATACGGTTGTCAGATCAATTACAATCCCGGAAGGGCTTACGAGTCGGGAAATTGTTGATCTTTTATATGCTGAAGAGGCGCTTCAAGGTGATGTATCAGACATGCCAGAGCAGGGAAGTGTGCTACCTGAAACATACCACTATAATTTAGGGGATACACGTGAAGATATTCTAGGACGCATGAGAGTGTCTTTAGACCAATCTCGTGCAAAATTGATGCAATCTGCTCGCCTTCAAGAGCTACCATATAAAACATGGGAAGAGGTTTTGACGCTCGCTTCTATTGTTGAAAAAGAAACTGCTGTTGGTGCTGAACGCCCGCAAGTGGCGTCCGTCTTTGTTAATCGCCTTAAGAAGGGGATGCGGTTACAATCTGATCCGACAGTTATTTATGCTCTGACGGATGGCTTGAAACCGTTAGGACGTAGTTTAACACGTCAGGATTGGAAGGTGAACCATCCTTATAATACATATGTTGTTAAGGGATTACCCCCTGGTCCGATTGGAAACCCTGGTTTAGATTCGATTAAGGCAGTTTTGAACCCGTTACAAACGGATTATTTATACTTTGTTGCGGATGGATCTGGTGGCCATGCTTTTGCAAAAACCTTGAAAGAGCATAATCGGAATGTTGCTGCATGGCGGAAATTCAAAAAACAGCAACAGAATTAAAGTTAACCTTTTTCTTCTTTAGATTGGCTCAATATTTTTAATGCCCAACTGCTTGGTAAGGCACGAAAAAACCAGCTGATTAAGCGCATCTGCCATGGAAATGCGATGATCGTTTTCTTAGCATCAATCCTGCTTGTTATGATGTCAGAAGCTTTTTCGGCCGTCATGAAGAAAGGCATTGGAAATTTGTTTTGATCCGTAATTCGCGATTTTACAAAACCCGGAAAAATCACAGATAAATGAATATTCATTGACTTTAAACTTGGTGATAGGGCTTCGGCATAGGCTTTAACAGCTGCTTTCGAAGCAGAATAAGCAGGGGCGGTAGGCAGGCCTCTATATCCTGCAAGGGAACTTACGACAGCAATAGACCCGCCTCCTGATCTCATCAGATCAATAGCTGGATGTATCGTATTCAACACACCATTTAGATTTACATCAAAAATTGTTCTGGCGGTATCTTCATAATCATGATCACGAGGAGATGTATTGCCAATCGCAATTCCTGCATTTGCGATAACAATATCCAGATGTGAAAGGGAGGAGATCCAATCGCGCATTTGCATTTTATCTGCTACATCGATGGTCTTTACATACACGAGCGCCCCGAATGATTCGCAAATTTTACCTATTTCTGATAAGCGATCTTTGTTTCTACCTGATAGATAAAGAGTGTGACCATCTTTGGCATAATTTTGGGCTATTGCAGCGCCAATACCGCTGCTTGCACCAGTAATCAGAATATGTTTTTTAGGATTTTTCATCTGCTATCCAAGTAAGGCGGTTGTTGTCATTCGCAAGCTTGTTTATACATGATGCTACTGAAATTAAAAGAAAGGCCGTCTTATGGGCTTACAAAGCATGACAGGCTTTGCTCGTATCTCCGAGCAAAATGATAAGTTTCAATGGGCGTGGGAATTGCGTTCTGTAAATAGTAAGGGGTTGGATTTGCGCCTTCGTATCCCATCAGGTTGGGAACGATTGGATCCGATTGTGCGTGCAACTGTACAAAAAACATTTAAACGCGGATCTGTTTCAGTAAATTTGGATTTGAAGCCTGTTGCAGGACAACAGTCAGTTGAGATAAATAAAACACTGCTAACTCAATTGATTGAAACATGTAAGGAACTTGGTGAAGAACCGCGTGTTGATCGTTTGTTAAATGTGCGTGGTGTATTGGAGCAATCTGATGAAAAGTCCGATGCAGCCAATGACAAAGCTCTTCAACAAGAAATTATTCAGTCTTTAAATGAAGCCTTACAATCCTTGAAGGCACATCGCTTGGAAGAGGGCGCGCGCACTAAGGATATGCTTGAGGCCCATTTAAAACATATTTCTCAGTTGGTTTTGGATGCTACCGCTTCAGCGGGTGCACAACCTGATGCGATTCGTCAAAAGATCGAAGGACAAATCACTGAACTGCTTTCTAAGCGAGATGATATTACAGAAGAACGATTGTCACAGGAAGCAGCGTTATTAGCAGTAAAGGCCGATGTACGTGAAGAGATTGATCGTTTAAATGCGCATATCAAGGCATGTGGTGATCTTCTATCACAAGGAGTCGTTATTGGTCGTAAACTAGATTTCCTATGCCAAGAGTTTAATCGTGAGGCAAATACTCTTTGTTCAAAATCGGCGGATATACAGTTAACTCAAACAGGTTTGGAACTAAAGGCAACAATTGACCAGTTGCGCGAACAAGCAGCAAATGTTGAATAATGATACAAGTTATGGATAGAGGAAAATATGAGTAACGACGCTATGAAAATTAATCGCCGTGGCTTGATGTTAGTTTTATCTTCACCATCAGGGGCTGGTAAATCCACAATTGCACGTGAGATTTTAGCAACTGATCCAGATATCCAGTTATCTGTTTCTGCGACAACACGTCAAAAACGCCCGGGTGAAGTTGCTGGCACCGATTATCATTTTGTTGATAAAACAGAATTTAACCTAATGGTGAATAAAGGTGAATTGTTAGAGCATGCGAAAGTGTTCGATAATTATTATGGCACCCCTAAGAAACCGGTTATGGATGCTTTAGAGGCTGGTAAAGATGTGATGTTTGACATTGATTGGCAAGGCACGCAGCAATTGTCAGATCATGCGGAAAAAGATTTGGTAAGAATTTTTATTCTACCACCATCTGTACAAGAGCTGGAACGTCGCCTTCATTCACGTGCTCAAGATAGTGCTGAAGTTGTTGCTAAGCGTATGGCAAAGGCATCTGATGAAATGAGCCATTATCCTGAGTATGATTGGGTTATTGTGAATTACAGTTTACCCGAAAGTATTACACAGGTGCGCTCTATTTTAACATCCGAACGTTTGAAACGCACTCGCCAAGTAGGGCTTGGAGATTTTGTGAAGCGTCTTCGCCACGAAGTGTAAAAAGAGTTAAGGCCTGAATTATTCTCAGGCCTTTTTCATTTTTTCATATATTCTGGCGAGAGTACAGAATTCTTCAAGTGATACATTCTCAGCGCGAATTGTTGGATCAATTCTAGCTTCGGTTAGCAAGGCTTCTACGTCGATATTTAATAGTTTTAAGGAGCGACGTAGCATTTTACGGCGTTGATTAAAGGCTGCGGCGGTCACTGTTTCCAATGTATCTATTGTACAAGGATATCTGGGTTCTTTAAGGGGGCGTAAGCTAACCACAGCTGATTCCACTTTGGGAGGAGGCGTAAAGGCACGAGCAGGTAAAGTGAATTCCAAACGTGTGTCACAGCGCCAATTGGCTAATACTGCCAAACGTGAATAGTTTTTATCATGCTCAGTTGCGACTATACGTTCTGCCACTTCTTTCTGGAACATGAGGGTCATTTGCTTAAAAGCATGAGCATTTTTTAGCCAACTAATAAGTAGCGGCGTTGCAACATTAAATGGGAGATTCGCAACAATACGGCGGGGCTCTTCTCCCAAGTTTGGGATATCGACCTCTAAGGCATCCCCTTCGATGACATGTAATCGGCCACCGGAGGCCTCATTAATTTCAGCCAAGATATCACGCGTGCGATCATCTTTCTCAATTGCGTAAAGATTTTGTGCTCCTTCAAGAAGTAATGCGCGTGTTAAACCGCCTGGGCCAGGACCAATTTCGATCACACTACCTGCGTCTAAGGGGGCGGCACAGCGAGCAATTCTGCGAGTTAAGTTCGATCGAATAAAAAGTTTTGTCCAAACTTCTTTTGTGCAGAGAGTCCATGATTAGAAATAACCTCACGTAGAGGGGGGAGATCGTCAACTGTGTCGGTCATACTAATTCTTATTTCTGTTGAGCTTTGGCCATAGTATAGGCCATCTTGATTGCATTAACAAAGCTAGATGGATTAGCGATACCTTTCCCAGCAATATCTAGAGCAGTTCCATGATCTGGTGAGGTTCGAATAAACGGAAGTCCAAGAGTCACATTTACACCACCATGAAAATCCAGCGTTTTAATAGGTATAAGTGCCTGATCATGATACATACAAATTGCAATGTCATAGTTTGCACGTGCTTCTGCATGAAACATTGTATCAGCAGGAAGAGGGCCAAAAGCATTAATGCCTTTGTTTTTAAGTGAGGTAATTGCAGGTGCGATGATTTCCTCATCCTCATGGCCCATCTTACCACTTTCACCTGCATGGGGATTGAGGCCGGATATTGCTAATCTTGGCTCTTTGATATCATATAAGTTTTTTAAGGCCTTATGGGCGATTTCAGCTGTATAGATAATTTTTTCTGTCGTTAGACCATCAATAGCTGTTTTTAAAGATTGATGAATAGTGACGGGAATAACACGTAAGCTATCACATGCTAACATCATGATTGATGGTTTATTTTCGCCACCTAGTGCCGCTAAATATTCAGTATGACCGGGATATGTGAACCCGGTTTCATACAATGCAGCCTTGTGGATAGGATTGGTCACTACTGCAGCAGCCTTGCCTTCAATTGTATGTTCAACTGCTAAGGAGATAGAATCCAAAACCGTCTGTCCATTTGCAGAATCCAACTGACCAGGAATAGAGACTGTTTGAAGTGGTAAATCAAATACTGGAAGAGCGTTTGGAAAAACGCTTTTCGCTTCATTTGGCGTCCGAATTACTTGAATTTTAGTATCAAGATTTAGATGGTCTATAATGTTCTGAAGTCGATCAACGTTGTCTAAGCAATAAAACGGAATTTGGCTATCTTTCAGATTTTGCCAAGCTTTAAGGCTTAATTCACCACCGATACCAGATGGATCACCCATTGTGATTGCAATTGGACGCATAAATAATCCTTAATTACGCACGTCAATAAATGCAGCATTGCGGAGGTCGCGCAAACGCTGTCGAGCGAGGATATCTAATTTCGCGTTAAAGAGTTGTTTTCTTATCTCTCTGCGCGAAGGTAAATTCGATTGTGGCTCTTTTCGGCTACAAATGGTTAGAAGTATAACTGCATCTTGTACAGGGATGGGTGAGGTAGATTGATTTATCTTTAAATCCCTTACTTGAGACTGAACAAGGTCTGACAGATCGCGTAAGAATATTTTATTTGTCTGGGTATGGCTGATATTTGAATTATTATTGGCTAATGTAACTGCGCCTTCGCATGAATTAATTTGTGATTTTAAATTATTCATTTGGCCTAGTACGACATCACGCGCAGTTGAGGCCGTTGACATACTTAATTGAACAAGGCCCAATTCTGTCTGTCCTATATCACCAGCTAAATTACGTTCCTCGGTAACTTGGAAAAGATATAATCCTGTAAGTGTTTCAATTGGTTCCGAAATTTCTCCAATTTTTAAGGCTTGCACTTTTGAATCGATTTCCTCAGGTAGCTGACCTGGGCTTAACCAACCTCGATCACCACCTAACTGAGCAGAACTAGATTTTGAATAGTTGCGTGCCAATGTAGTAAAAGTAGAACCTTCTTCTAATTCTTTTTTCAGCTCCAATGCAATTGCTCTTGTATCTGATTCTAATTCGGCACCGTCAAATGGTAAGTAGATTTCAAAAATACGTTTCTGGGACTGATTTGTTTGAGCTGCGATGATATCGAGTTCATCATCTACTTGATCTTCTGTGATTTGTACATTGCGTCTTAAGTTCCGTGATACAAAGCGTGCCCATGATAAGTTAGCTGTAACACGATCTTTTAAAGTCTGGACGTCGATATTATTTCTCTGCAATAAGATAGGTAATTGACCTTCAGAAAGATTATTCCGTTTTTCCAATTTACCAATCTCTTTATCCACTAAAGACGAAGAAATCGTAATATTGCTCTCTGTTGCGGATTGAATTTTTAACTTCTCATCAATAAGTGCGCGTAGTGCCTGGTTTTGAATCCGTTTTAAAGCTGCTTGATCAGGTTTTGCCTGAGTGGAGAAAATAATGAACCTCATGCGATTTTGCAGATCATAAACAGTAATTACGTCTTCATTCACAATTGCAGCAATTTTTAAAGATTGCGCAAAACTATCTTTTACAAATAGCGGGAAAACTAACAATGACATAATGAGGAAAGATAAAATTTTTCGCATGGTGTTTTCTATTTTATTAAATTAATTAGGGACGAAACCGGAAACATCTTGATTAACTTCGCCAAGAGTTTTGAAGGTTAGCTTTAACATAACAGTATCTGATGGTCCATCTACTCCGTCATTTGTGAAATCGCGCACATAACTGGTATCAAAAATGAAACATTCATCTTCATAAGCTAAAGATAATCCTGCGTATCGAGAATCACTACCCAACAAGTCATATAACCAATATCCTCTTGTACTCCAATAATCATCAATAGCTATAGAAGCACTTAAGTAACTCTCTTCTATAGCTGTTGAGCTCGGGGCTTGAGTTTGATCAATATCTGTGTAACGTGCACTGAAATATGTATCTTCAGTCCCTAAACGGAATTGAGCTTCATTTCGATTTAGACTTAAGTTTTCACGTTCGGCTCTAAAGCGATAGGTTATATTAAAATAATCAACTGGTTTAATCGTTAATGCACCAAAATAGTCTGAGGCACCTTCATCTATACCTGTTTCGTCTAACAATGTTTTGTCTTCGCTAAATCGATAATATTGGGCGATGGTAGATTCAATTGCTAAACCATCGTCAAAATAATGACCCATCCGGAAGCCATATGACGTGCGGGTTCCAGTCTCCATACGGTCAATACCCGGTGTCATATCATCTTGAAACAAACTCGTTTCATCTTGTTCGACAACTAGGCTATCATCATTTCGAATGTCTCGATCATATCCACTATTCGGTGATGCATAAAACCCTGCAATCGGTTCAATAACTTGCGAGCCAGAATCAACGCTACGGTAAAAAGGCATTCTGGCTGTTGTTGAAATTCTTGGAGTTAATCTTGTTTGAGGATCTTCACTTAAACTACTATTATCTAGATGTTTTGTATCATATAAATCACCTTGTAAGGACACGCTTGATACAGTGGCTAAGCCGAAATCGGTTGTGTTAAACAGATCATAGCCAGCTTTGATACTATTTCTTAAACTTTCAGATTTTGCGCCCTGTCTTAAACCTCGAATATTTCCATCTAAAGTCCAATGGCCTCCAAGTTTATCCGCGGGGCCGACGCCTGCATAAGTAATATTTGGAAAGATTGTGGATTGTTTCGTGGGAACGGATGAGCGTAACTCTTGCCAGTAAAGACCTTCTGCGCGAAAGTAGTTGCGCCCTTTAATACCTTCAATATTAATTTGGCTATCAAGAGTATTTCCCGGATCACCCCAAAAAGAGAATTGATCCATATACAATCTATCACTTTGTTTATTCGCGTCAAAACCCCAATTCCAAGTTTCATCTATATCAAAAGCGCCTCTACTGGCAATATGCCATCGGGTATGTCCTCTATTATTGCTATCATTGTCGAAATATTCGTTATCGTTAACAATGCTTCCTTGAAGAAATAGATCTCCACTTTCAAATGCTTGTCTATATTCTCCGGACGCTACCCAACCACTTTTGGATGTATAAATTGGATCAAATGTAAAGTCTTTATCTTCTGAGATGGCCCAGTAATAGGGTAGTCTGAAAAATGTACCTATATTGTTATTACTGCCAAAGCTTGGAGGTAGTATTCCTGATGCACGATCTACACTTGGATCAGGATGCTGGAAATACGGGAAATAGGCAACAGGAAGGCCAAAAAGCTCCATCCAACTGTTGTAATATTCTATGGTTTTTGCGTCACCATCGTGAACAACTTTGTCGGCTTTCAATTGCCATAAAGGATCTTTATCAGGGTTTTCTTTGCATACGTCACATGGGGTATAAACTGCACGTGCCAATTCAGTTTTAACTTCACTAAATCGTCTTGCACCATTTGCTGCCAAACGAGCGTTATCGCTCATCAGGAACCGGATTTGACGCAAGGTGCCTTTTGTCATTTTATCCGTAAGTTCCATATATTCAGCAAACATTACATCGCCTGTTGTTTCAAGTAATTTAACATCACCTGAAGCAGTAATAGTGTCATCCGTTTGATTGTAACTGAGAGTATCAGCAAGTAGTACCCGACCTTCTTGAACGAGTTCTACATTTCCACGCGCTGTAGTGATGTTGAGCGTCTCATCATAATTGACTTCGTCAGCACTCAGAAGGACAGGGCTTTCAGTGTTTTGAGAAGGCGTATCTAGTTGGCCTGCCATGACCGGGATCCTGCGTTTTAGGTCAGGTGTTTGCTCTTGCGACTTTGTTGGCATCAACTCATCATTAGTTAACTGCGCGAAGCTATCTGAAGATGCAACTGACACAAGAAAACCTGTACCGATTGCGGTAGAAGAGGATAGGATTTTTTTTACCCAGTTCTTAGTCATTTTACGGTCCTTGTTTATCCGTCTTCTGTATGAAGTAAAGCCGTTATACCTAACATCAAGCTTACAATTGCAGGAATCCATGCAGCGATCCATACGGGAATCGTAGTTGATAGCCCAAGAGCTTGCACAACATTTGTAAAGAAATACAAGACAAAACCGCATGCGATACCCGAAAGAATTGTAAAAGTAGCTCCGCGACGATTACTGGTTCGCATTGAGAATGTTGCTGCAATTAACACCATTGCTACAAGAAGGAAAGGGGTCGACAATAAACTATGCAAGCGCATTTTATGACTGCTTGCATCAAAACCAGCATCTTCTAGTGTTTTGATAAAATCTGGTAGAACCCAGAAAGATAGAGTATCTTCAGAGTTGTAACTATCTTCGATTTTCTTACTCGTCAATGTGGTAGGAATACGGTAAATACTTTTCAGTTGCAGGGGGGTATTTGGCTTGAAGATCGTCGCATTTCTTAATGTCCAGTGCCCTTCAAACAAAATGGCTACCTGAGCATCAATTCTTCCGACATAATTATTATCCCCTTCAAATTGATAAACGGTTACACGCTGTAATCGTTTGCCACCATCTAGCGCGACTTGAGCATGAATAACCTCTTGGTGTTCCTTATTTCCCTGTCTTAGCCAAAGCCCAGTGCCTGACAAAGATAGTCTTTCTCCTCCGCGTTTGAGGTATTCATTCTCTAACTGTTCAAATTGGTTATACATTTGAGCGGCAAATGGCCCGAAAGATGTTATCTGTAAGACACCAATGCCAAATGCTAAAACGATAGGTAATCGTAATATTTGCCAAGCGGAAAAACCTGCAGCACGTGCAATTACGAGCTCTGAAGTCTTCGACAGTCGCCAAAATGCCACGATCGAGCCAAATAACATGACAAAGGGGAAGATATCCTGCAGAAGATGCGGGAGTTTTGCTAAACTCATTTGCAAAATAATGCTGAAACTTGCATCGGCTTTGCCTGAGGCACGTCTCATTAACTCAACGAAATCAAATAATGCGAAAAGAAAGCTCAGTGCAAAGAAAACAAATATAATCCAAAAGAGAAATTGTCTGGATATATAGCGGGGCATAGTACCTGTGAGTGTGCGAAACATTATATTTAAGCCTCGCTTCCAACAGCACGTGTACGAGGTGCTTTTAATTTACGTCGTCCATGGATCATATAAAAACTAGCTAGCATCGGTATAACAACATTTGCATACATTACATAGAGTAATGTCGGGTTTTTTCCTGCTGCATTAGTTAACCAAATATGTAGAATTAAATTTATGAGCATACCTACAATGGCTGTGCTCACCTGTTTAAATTGTCCTCTACGGCTATGCTGTCCTGATAGCAGAGATGCAATTGCGATCAGAGGTAAGCATAAACAAAAAATAGGCAAGAGAATACGAGCATGCCCTTGTGCAATTAATTTATCAAAGTTTTGCACATCATTTGGATCATTTGGATTAGGAAATAGTAGATCGGGTAAATATCGCTCGTTTGCTTCTCTCCAACGCAATAGTTTTTGATCTTTTGTCAAGCCAATATCCAATGTTGATTTTTGGAATTCTAACAGGTGTAGTTCACCGTCTTTCTTGACTTGTTTATTACCATTGAAAACTACGACACGAGGACCTTCAATAGTTTCAACAATATTTCCTCGTTCAGCTATGATAGTAAGATTGTCAGCACCATTATGATAAATGATACCTAACAGTGTATTTTCGCTCTGTTTTTCGCGGATGTAAATTGTCGTATCACCCGTAATATTAGTAAACTGTCCTTCACGTAAAACTGCTGATCCGATTTGGGAACGGGCGTGAGTAATAATACTTCGGAATTCGACTTGAGAAGCAGGCATTAGATATAAAGTTAAACTATAACATATTAACATACCCAAAAAACCCGCGACAAAACCGCCGCGCGCTAGCTTTCCGCGGCTTAAACCTGCTGCTCGCATCACCACAATTTCACTATCCGATGTCATTCGGTTATAGGTGAACAGTGTTGCGCCAAACAAAACAATTGGTAAAAGATAGCTCAGATAACGCGGGGTTGCGAGCAAAGACATACGAAAGAATTCTTCGATTGGCAGGCCATTTGTAATTATCATATCAATGAATTTGATAGATTGTACGAGGGTTACCAAAAGACACATGGAAATTGTCGCGACAAACGTCACACTGCCAATTTGCTTAGCGATATAGCTTGTGATTCGAGACAACATGAAGGTTGTTATTTCCCATGCGTAGATAGATGAATGAATTCAATTATTAATCAAATAATGAAAAATAGCTGGATTCTTATTGTAAGTAAAAATTTCTTTGTATGTGTAACTAATATCTTCCACTGTTCATGTCTAGCCTGATAGGGATTAATTCTATGCTTTTTTTCCTACAATACTTGACGTGAAGGTTTGGATGTTTATCACTTTATCTCAGCTATATAAAAGAACGGGCGGTGTTGCCTGCAATTATTTTGAAAAGAGATTGCTATTATGAAAATTACTTTTTCAACAAAAGCACCCAAAAAAGCGGACTCAATTCTGGTTGGCGTAGAAGAAGGGCGTAAGTTAACTGCATCAGCACAAGAGTTGGATGATGTTACATCTGGCATGGTGTCACGTGCGGCAAAAACAGGTAAGTTTAGTGGGAAGACAGCGCAGGTAGCAGAAGTTTTGGCTCCTGCAGGCCTAGACGCAGATCGAATCTATTTACTTGGTTTTGGTAAGGAATTCGATCAACTTTCTGCACAGAAGCTTGGCGGAACTATTATTGGGCGTTTGATGGGGGCAGGGTCCAAAACTGCTACCATTTTTGTTGATGCTGCGGATGAAGCTGAAGTTGCAGCACAAATTGCTTTCGGTATTAAGCTTGGTGCCTATAAATTTGAAAAATACATCACTAAGAAAGAAGAAGGTGATTCTACGGAAATTTCTGAAATCACGATTGTTACCAAGGCTGCCACATCTGCGGATCAAAAGTTTGATAACTTAAACGCAGTTGCGGAAGGTGTATATCTGACACGCGATGTTATTTCTGAGCCACCGAACGTTCTTTATCCGGAAACAATGGCAAATGAAGCAGAAAAGTTAAGTGAACTTGGTGTTAAGGTGACCGTATTGGGTGAGGCAGAGATGACCGAACTAGGTATGGGCGCTCTTTTAGGTGTTGGTCAAGGATCTGCGCGTGAAAGCAAGCTTGTTGTGATGGAATGGAAAGGTGGAACAAAGTCCGAAGCACCTGTTGCATTTGTAGGTAAAGGTGTGACTTTTGATACAGGCGGTATCTCTTTGAAACCTGGTCCTGGAATGGACGAGATGAAATGGGATATGGGTGGTTCCGGTGTCGTGCTTGGTCTTATGAAGGCTTTGGCAGGTCGTCAAGCAAAGGTAAATGCTATCGGTGTTATAGGTCTTGTCGAAAATATGCCGGATGGTAATGCACAACGCCCTGGTGACATCGTGACATCCATGTCTGGTCAAACAATTGAGATTTTGAATACTGATGCGGAAGGGCGTTTGGTTCTGGCTGATGCACTTTGGTATACTCAAGACAAGTATAAGCCGCAAATCATGATTGATTTGGCGACATTGACTGGTGCGATTATGGTGAGTTTGGGGCAAGAACATGCAGGCCTGTTCTCAAATGATGATCAATTGGCAGAGCGTTTAACTGCAGCGGGCTTAGCGACGGATGATAAAGTTTGGCGCATGCCGTTAGGGGATGCCTATGACAAGCAAATTAAATCCAGTGTAGCAGACATGAAAAATATTGGCGGGAAATATGGCGGCTCTATAACAGCTGCGCAATTCCTACAAAGATATGTGAATGGCACCAAATGGGCACATTTAGATATCGCCGGTGTGACATGGTCTGCAAAAAGCACAGCAACTGCACCAAAAGGTGCAACTGGTTTTGGTGTTAAGCTTCTGGATCGTTTTGTTTCTGAACATTACGAAGGATAAGTATCTATATCATGTCTGAAACCATGTATTACCATTTGCAGACCAAACCTTTGGAGCAAGCATTGCCTCAATTATTGGCAGCAACCCTTAAACGTGGTTGGAAAGCGGTGGTAATGACTGGTGAAGCTGGGCGTGTGGAAGCATTGACAGAGCATCTTTGGTCCTATGAGGAAGATAGTTTTCTTCCTCATGGGAATACCAAAGATGGGAATGCTGAATTACAGCCGATTTGGTTTACGGATCAGGATGAAAACCCGAATCAGGCAGAAGTGCTTTTCCTTGTGGATTCGGCGGAAAGCCAGAACCTAAATTCATATGCACGTGTTTGTCGCATTTTCAACGGAAATGATGATCATGCAGTCCAACAAGCACGTCTTGCTTGGAAAACAGAAAATGAAGCCGGACGAACATTAACCTACTGGCAGCAAACTGATCAGGGGGCTTGGACGAAGAAGGCGGACGCGAATACCAAAGAATCGCCCTAATATTTAGCTATTATCGTAATTAAAGGGTTACATCTAACGCCAGCTTATATAGCATTATTGTTTATAGGTTGAATGGCGAAACTTAAAGTACCCATCATAACAAAAAGAATCAGGGTTTCGATGGCTAGACATTTTAAAAGTAGACGTATGACTCCTCGCAGTCGGTTTATGCCGTCTACTGGGCGTTGGGCACATACTTATGGTGCAATTGATCTAGGTACTCATAATTGTCGTTTACTTGTTGCTCGTCCCTCTAAAAACGGTTTTCGCGTTATCGATTCATTTTCCCGCATTGTGCGATTAGGTGAGGGAATTGCTTCTACAGGACGATTAAACGAAGCGGCACAACGAAGAGCTATTCAAGCTTTGCAGGCATGTATGGAAAAAATACGTTTTCGTAAAGCGACGCGTATTCGTGCGATTACAACTGAAGCCTGTCGTCAAGCTATTAACGCTGATCAATTTATTGCAAGAGTTATGAGTGAAACAGGTGTTTTACTGGAAGTGATCGGTGCGAGAGAGGAAGCTCATCTTGCGATTGCTGGCTGTGTTCCTTTAATGGAAGAGAATAAAAAATATGCTTTGGTATTTGATATTGGCGGCGGAAGCACACAAGTTATTTGGGTGCGCACAAATACAGGTAGTAAGCAGGGACCAGAGGTAATTGATTGTATATCAATACCTTATGGTGTCGTTACACTTGGTGAACAAGTTGGGTTGTCAAAATTAGCGGGACCAGATTTCGAACTCTGGGTGGAAAAAGTTTCATCTTTATTTCAAGACTTCGATCAACAACATGGTATATCTAGTGAAGTGGTCAAAGGATCCGTACAAATGCTTGGTACTTCGGGCACAGTTACGACTGTAACAGGCATTGATTTAGGATTGCCTCACTATATTCGATCAAAAGTTGATGGTGCGGTCTTGAGTTTTAAGTCCGCAGAGGATATTGCCTCTCGTCTACGATCTATGACATTACAGGAGCGTGAAGATTGTCCATGTGTGGGCAAGGAACGAGCCGACCTTGTTTTAGCGGGATGCATTATTCTGGAAGCGATCTGTCAGGTTTGGCAGGTTGGTCGACTTTGTGTAGCTGATCGTGGTATTCGTGAAGGTGTATTAATTGATTTAATGGCAGCGGCCGATCAGGAAGCTGAGGAGAATTGGAGCCATGGCAGCTAATGGACGTAACCGTTCTGGTGGCGGTAAGAAATCAGGTTCAAAAGGATCTGGAAATATTAGAAATGTGACAGATGGCCGTCAGCAACGCGTTCGCGTGAAAACCGCGAAACGTCGTAAGATTTCTTCTACGCGCTGGTTAGAACGACAATTGAATGACCCATATGTTGCGGAAGCGCGTCGTTTAGGATATCGGGGTCGTGCTGCATTTAAGCTTGCTGAGCTGGATGACAAATATGATTTTTTGCATCCGGGACAGGTTATCGTTGATTTAGGTTGCGCACCAGGCGGTTGGGTTCAGGTTGCGCAAGAACGTATCGGTAAAGAAGGTAAAGTCGTCGGTATCGACCTTCAAGAAGTTGAGCCTATTCCGGGAGCTGACTTGATTCAGGGTGACTTTATGGAGGACGATGCTCCGGATAAGCTGAAAGCTCTTTTAAAAGGGGCTGACGTTGATGCGGTATTGTCTGATATGGCACCGTTTACCACGGGCCATGCCCCAACGGATCATTTACGTATTGTAGGCCTTGTGGAAGCTGCAGCTTATTTTGCAATGGAAGTTTTAAAACCCGGCGGCATTTTTGTGGCAAAAGTATTCGCTGGCGGCACTGAAAGTGAATTACTTTCGTTACTGAAGAAACATTTCAAAAAAGTGGCTCATAATAAACCAGCATCAAGTCGTAAAGATTCTGCCGAGATGTTCTTGGTTGCTCAAGGTTTTTCTGGTGAGCGTCCTGACCTGCCAAATTATGATGAGTATAATCCGATGGATATGACGTAATTATGCGGGCTGTTGTACAACGTGTTAAAGAAGCAGCGGTGCATGTTGAAAGCGAGATCGTTGGAAAAATTGAACAAGGTTTGCTCGTATTGATCTGTGCAGAAGAGGGGGATGAAGATAGTCAGGCAGACTATTTTGCCCGCAAAATTGCAGCCATGCGTATCTTTTCTGATGAAAATGGAAAGATGAATAAATCTGTTAAGGATATTAACGGATCTATACTTGTCGTAAGCCAGTTTACCTTAGCTGCTGACTGGAAAAAAGGAAATCGTCCGGGCTTTTCAAAAGCAGCTTCACCTGAAGAGGGGCGTCGATTATATGAATATTTTGTTCAAAGAATAAAAGAAGAAGGCCTGCCAGTCCAGACAGGCCAGTTCGCAGCTGACATGCAGGTGTCTTTGGTAAATGATGGTCCGATCACAATCCCTATGGAGGGGTAGGGACAAAACGATTATCTTACCAATCGACCCGTTCTACATCTTTCACAGCAATGTCTATATCATTTATTGAGATACTAAACGCTCCAGCCTCAGCCTTGATGGCTGCGTTAACGTCTTTTTTACTTGAGGAAGAATCAAAGGTCTCATCACCGACCTTAATTTCCCAGTTTTCATCGACTAAATCATCAAGATAGAGCCGGTCTTTATTACCTTCTCCACCATCTATGATGCCTGCTTTTGTTGGCGTGCCGTCTACATCTGTTAGGTAAAATCTATCATTTCCTGCGCCCCCCAACATGGTATCATTGAGGCCACCTGTTAGGCGATCATTTCCAGATCCAGCATTCAAAATATCTATACCTTCGCCAGCAAATAAGCGATCCGCCCCCCCGCCCGCAATAAGTGTATCGTTACCTGCACCACCATATAGATGGTCATTGTTATCACCCGTTGTCAGTTGGTCATTACCATCCTCACCATAAAGGCGGTTTCTTCCTGATGTGTCTGTAAGCGTGTCATTAGCATCTCCACCATAGAGACGATCATTTCCTTCATTGCCATTTAGCTGGTCATCATCTGCGCCACCGCGCAATATGTCATTTCCTAAGCCACCAGAAAGCATGTCTTCGCCGGAACCGCCCGTTAATCTGTCATTTCCAGAACCGCCATCTAGATTATCATTTCCTTCACCACCATAAAGACGATCTGTACCGCCGCCTGAGACAAGTGTATCATTACCTGATCCGCCATATAAGCGATCATTGTTATCACCTGTCGTCAGTTGGTCA
>NZ_SMMC01000159.1 GCF_009711445.1 Curvivirga aplysinae
GCGACAATAAATGTGGATTTTGAGACAGATTTGGGATTAGGCGCATATTTACCTAATCCCAATGGCGATATTTCATCATAATTTGAATTTTATGGTGTTAATAATCGTTAATGTCCGGTTGTTCCTTTTTATTCTTTTGCCATACAAATCGGATCAGAATAACTGAAATAACAGAAAGAATGGCAAAGAAAAAACCGACTTCATGCCAATCATTCAGAAGGACTGTTTCTTCGCCAAACCATCCATTTTTTTGCGCATAAACCACAGCACTTACAATCAAGGCTGCTGCACCGACAGGCAAAACGAAGAAATCATATCCAAGAAAGATATCTGCCATAACCAACAAGATACCAAGAATAAGCCAGATTTCCGGTTTAAAGGCGAGGGCAGAGATATGTAGATAGGTTTCCATAGTAACTCTTTCTATCGCTTATTTTTTATCACCGCTGAAGCTATCTAATAAAACCTGTAAGGACCCCAATGTCTGGGTGACATCTGTCGGAACAATAACTGTCTTACTGTTATTGGCCGATGCCATATTACCGATAGCTTCAACCTGACGTTTCATAATTTCATAATTGATCGCAGGCTGTCCATTATCGGCAATGGCCGCTGCAACAAGTCGGGTTTGTTCTGCATTGGCCTTTGCTTCAATTTCAATGGAATAGGCATCCGCATCGGCTTTTACGCGGATTGCATCGGCTTCTTTTTGTGCTTCATAAAGTTTTGCATCTGCAGCAAGTTCAACGGAACGTTTTTCGCCTTCTGCACGGGCGATAGAGGCCCGACGTTCGCGTTCTGCATTTAACTGCTGACGTTGCGCTGCTTTGGTTTGCTCATCCACAATCACATCGGTGATTTCTGTGCGGGTGATCTCAATACCCCAGATTTCTGCTGCTTCCTGCAGATTGGTTGCGATTTCGCTATTCATGGATTCACGGGAAGACTGTAATTCATCTAATTCCAATTTACCTGCAGCGGAACGCACGATGGATGTTGCCGCAGTAAAAATCGCCTGATTGATATCCGCGATACGATAAACAGACGCTGCGGTATCAACTATACGGAAGAAAACGGTCGCTTCTAATTGGACTTCCACATTGTCGCGCGTGATGACGGATATATTAAATTCAGGTAGTTGGCGTTCTAGGATAGATACCTTGAAGGCAACATTGTCCAGAAACGGCACAATGAAATGTAGGCCTGCAGAAAGAGTTTGGGTGTATTTTCCAAAACGTTCAATCACATAATTTCTGGATTGAGGGACGACAATCACCCCTTTTTTTACAACAATAAGTGCGAGAACAATTATTAGAATCGTAATAATTGAGGACAGTCCTAACTCGAAGCCAAGTAAAGATGTATTCATTTTTTGCAGCCTTTTGGGAAGTTAAAATCTTATTTAAATTAATATATGAATCTCTAGTTATTTCAAAGAGTAATACCTCTGCGTAAAACTTCTATTAAGGGCCAGATCCACTTTCTCGTATCGCACTTGGTACAACAACTAAACGTCGTTTTGTAACGCGACGTGCAGGTGTTGCCGCATAGATTTGCTTTCTTGCTTCAACCATGACCACCCCACCCATACGTGGTAACCATTGACGCCCCATTCTTTCCCAGACCGGGGCGGAATGTAAGAGAATACCACTATGTGATGGCGGCATATATAGCGCACGCGCTTCTTGTTGCGGATCAAACTGTGTTTCTTTTAATAGGAGTTTGAGTTGTTGAACTGAATAGGGTTTACCCATGCCAAAGGGGGATATATCCCGCCTTGCCCATAATCCACGACGTGACGGCGCAACAATCAGCATCCGCCCATTTCCAGCAAGCACTCGCCAAGCCTCCCGCATCATCTGTTGTACATGTTCGGCATTTTCTAAGGCATGTACCAGTAAAAGACGATCGACGGAATAATCATCAAACGGCAGGGCGGCTTCGTCGGATAATGCAACACGATTGGCTTTTTCTCGGGGCCAGTGGGTGACGCCTTGTTGGGCAGGCATAATCGCTAATGTGCGATCGGCCTCTTTTTCAAATTGTTTTAAATAGGGGGTGGCATAACCAAGTCCCACAATGGTTTGGCCGGCAACATCAGGCCAAATTTGACGCACTTGTTGCTTGATAAAATGGCGCGCCACTTTACCTAGTTGAGAACGATAAAATCCGTTTAAATCGACAACATCTAACCACATAAAAGATAGATAACACATAAATGTGTCATGGCTTCAATAGAATTTGCATGATATGAAAAGAAAAATAATTTTTCTGTAAATCAGGATGAAAATGAAATGTTGGAAATCGTACAAATCCCAGTATGGGATGACAATTACATTTATCTTGTACATGAACCAAATAGTAAGAAAACAGCCGTCGTTGATCCGGCGGAAGCAAAACCTGTTTTGGATGAAGCCAATAAGCGTGGTTGGCAAATTACACATATATTGAATACCCACCATCATTTTGATCATGTTGGCGGGAATGAAGATATTCAAAAGGCAACAGGTGCAATTGTGGCTGGCGCAGCGAATGATACACGACGGATTCCTGGGATTTCTATCACCTTAGCTGATGGGGATGAGTTTGAGTTTGGGCAGAGTAAGGCCAAAATCTTTGATACACCGGGACATACAAAAGGGCATATAGCCTATTGGTTTGAAGATAGTCAGGCGCTTTTCTGTGGCGATACTTTATTCGCGCTTGGATGTGGTCGATTGTTTGAAGGCAGTCCGGAACAGATGTGGGATAGTTTATTGAAGTTGCGAAATCTTCCTACGGATACAAATGTTTATTGTGCCCACGAATATACGTCTGCCAATGCTGATTTTGCGATTACGATTGAACCAAAAAATGAGGACCTGAAAAAACGAGTCGAAAAAATTAAGCAGATGCGTGATCTTGATATGCCGACAGTTCCGTCTAAATTGAAAGAGGAAGTAAAAACAAACCCTTTCTTGCGCGCAGATGATGCAGATATCGCCGCTTTCCTGAAATTAGACGGGGAAGATCCAGCGACAGTCTTTGCAGAAATTCGTCGTCGCAAAGATAAGTTTTAATTAATTTCGATTTGGAAATGAATAGGAATGGCTGCAATGAAACTGTTTTCTTTTCCCACTTCTCCTTATGGGCGTAAAGTGATGCTCATGGCTTTGGAGCTAGGTTTAGAAGATCAATTGGATCAACAAGTAATTCCGGTGTTTAAGTCAGAAGAATATCGTAAAATCAACCCTTTAGGGCGTATTCCGGCATTGCAACCGACAGAAGGCGAAGAAGTTCTTTTTGATTCTTTTGTGGTATGTGACTATCTGGATAATCTGCATGATCAGGACCCGTTTATCCCCAAAGATGGTAAGTCCCGATATGAAGTATTACGTCTTCATGCGTTGGCGAATGGTATCACGGATGCCGCATTAAATTTACGGGCACAAATTATGCGCAATGCAGAACTGGAAGCCGACTTGCCGGAAGATTGGTATATTGACCGTCAAAAAGCAGCTATTAATGCAGGTCTAGATGAACTTGAAAAATCATTGGATCAGCTATCGGGTAATCTTAATTTAGGTGTAATTGCAACTGCGGCCATGCTTGGTTATTTGGATTTTCGTTTGCCTCATCTTCAATGGCGTGACGGGCGTGACAAATTGGCTGCGTGGTTTACGGAATTTGAAAAAAGACCTTCTATGCAAGCAACTATTCCGGCAGATTAACATGACCCCAAAAGATATTATTGAAAAATTAAAGATGCAGCCACATCCCGAAGGTGGATGGTATGCGGAAACATATAGAGAACAGCCAAAAGATGGTGGACGTGGTGCATCTACTTGCATTTATTATCTCTTGGAAAAAGGCCAATCATCTCATTGGCATAAGGTGACGGATGCGGATGAAGTTTGGCATTGGTATGCAGGCGAGGCTTTGCTATTGAGTTTATCGAAAGATGGACAGGATGTTTCTGACATCGTCTTGGGGCCTGATCTGTTAAATGGGCAGCAGCCTCAAGGCATTGTGCCTGCTGATGTATGGCAGGCAGCAAAACCTTTGGGTGAGTGGGTGTTGGTCGGATGTACCGTCGCACCGGCTTTTGACTTTAATAGTTTTGTGATGGCGCCCGATGATTGGGCACCGGGCAAAGATTTATAATTATTTCGATATTGTAATGATGGGTTGGAAAAGATAAATGGCTAAAATAGATACGGTAGAAGGCTTGTTGAATCTATATGGTGAGGCAAGTCAGGTTTCCACGATGAAACAACTGGCTTATCTAGATGAGCATTGTGCAAAATTTATCTCTCTATCCCCTTTTGTGGTGATGGGAACATCTGCGAAGGAAGGGCTTGGGGATGTTTCACCCCGCGGAGACCAACCCGGTTTTGTGAAGATTTTAGATAGTGAAACTATTATTCTACCAGATCGTCCCGGTAATCGTCGTTTGGATAATTTACGCAATATTATTGAAAATCCAGTGGTTTCATTTTTATTCCTTATTCCGGGTGTTGATGAAACATTGAGGATTAATGGTATAGCTGAAATCAGAGATGACGCAGATTTACGAGAGCTTTGTGCTGTAGACGGCAAATTGCCCGTCACGGTTTTAAAGGTTTCTGTCAAAGAAGCGTATCTACATTGTCCAAAGGCTTTTATGCGATCTGGTCTATGGGATCCAGCTTCCCAAATTATTCGCTCAGAATTGCCAACATTAGGTAAAATGATCAAGGATCAAACCAATGGGGAAGCCCCGGTACAACCGCATGATGAAATGATTGCGCGATTTAAATCTCAGCTATATTAGAGGTTGAATGGGAATTTTTCAGGAACTTTCATCTGCATTATCACAGGTCGGGCTTATCATTCGTGGAGGTTTCCATGAAGATGGCGCAACCCTTTATTTGGTAGGGCATGGCGGAAGCAGTTTTTGGAAAAGTTTTTCATCTAGCGAATTTATTGATCAAGAGGATAATCCTCTTGATAGCTGGTCCAAGCAGGTGATTGGTGAAATTGCATTTGCATTGGAGGGGGAGGCGATCTATCCGTCTGATGGTCCACCTTATGCGCCTTTTCAACAATGGGTTCGAAAAGCAGAAGGACTGTTACAATCCCCTCTTGGCATGATGATCCATCCTCAATTTGGTTTATGGCATGCCTATCGGGGAGCAATTTGTTTTGAAGGTAAGCATGAACTACCTGATAAATCAGAAGTCAGTGATATCTGTGGTTCATGCATGGATAAACCGTGTTTAAATACTTGTCCTGTCGATGCATTTTCAATGGATGGGTATGATGTGCCTGTTTGTGCCGCACATATAAAATCATCAGATACAAAAGACTGTATGTCAAAAGGGTGTTTTGCCCGTCGGAATTGTCCAAACGGGCAAGAGTATATCTATCAATCAGATCATGCGAATTTTCATATGAAGGCATTTCAGAAAAATCATTGATTTGTCGAAATGATATGTAAGTTTAAACTTCTGACGGGGATTTTACACTTAATGCCATGGCATGGACAGGGCCGTCTAATTCATCTTTTAGCACTTGGTAAACTTCGCGTTGGCGGGCAACACGATTTTTACCTTCAAAAGCATTTGCGACAATATGGATATGGAAGTGGCTTTCGCCTGTGCCCGGATCACCTGCATGGCCAGCATGCATATGAGATTGGTTTTCGATTTCAATACTTTGTGGGTTAAAGGCTGCCTTTAATTTTTCTTCCATTACAGCTTCGATTGACATTAAAAAAATCCTTTATCACATTTATTTTAATTCAATGGTAAAGATGGCTCGTTTCTCATCCTATTTCAATAAGTAACGTCCATATTTTAAAAGGAAAAGTAAAAAGGCGCTGGACCAGAAAGTTGCGGAAATTGAGATCGCATGACCGTATCCTGTCTCCATAAAGGGGGCATATATCCGCATACCTGCGCCAAGATTAATCAACAGATAGATTATCAATGTCATTTTATCGGCATGCAAGGGACGCCCTGTATGTCCTAGGCAGACCCGGGTCATAACGGCCATAATCATCACGCCGATCGTACCTGATGTAATGGCATGCAAAGCTGTGTCAAAGGATAGCATTTCTGGATCCAAGCCAGCATAGGCAATGGCAATCAACCCCACAGGTAGCCAGAAATAGGCGAGATGCAGAACAGTAACTAGGGGCTCTTTAGTCGTTTTCCAACCTTTCCATCGATAAAGGCGAATAAAATGTAGAATTGCGGTTGCGATTAATAAGAATGCAGAAATTATTTCTTCAGGCGAAATGAGCCAGAATAGCAAGCTAACGACTAAAGAGAAAACGGCGATTTTATCGAATAAATCAAAGATGGGTAAATTCAAGGGCATTCCTGATTTCTTTGACCAGTTATTCGTAAATGCCGGAATAATACGTCCAGCAATGAGTGCGATTAATAATATCGCTAAAATGATACCCATATATAGAGAGATTGACGGGTTACCATCAGTTAAATATAGCCAATGCCAGCTGATATTCCCGATAGCAAAAAGAGTAATCATTATCCCGACGGGTGCGTTTCTTTTGTTGTTTGTTGCAATAATCTCACGCCATACGATTAAAGAAAAAATGACAGAATAGGATATATCTATGACTGCCACCACATCCTCAGGTATATGATTTGACAAGATAAATGCCACTCTGCCTGCAATCCAGACTAAGGAAAGTAAGGCGAGTTTCGTGCCGTTTAGGGGAGGTCGACCTGTCCAGTTCGGGATCGCAGTTAACAGAAAACCGCTAATTATTGCGATTACGAAACCATATATCATCTCATGTCCATGATAGGCAAATGGACCATAACTTGTTTCAAATAATGAATGACCTAGAAGATCAAGCGTTAGTAACAAAGGTAGCGCAAAGGCAACTAAGGATCCCAATATGAAAAAAGGGCGAAAACCATAGCTTAGAAATGCGGGTAACGCTGTAGGATCATCAGACATGATAAACCTCTCAGTATATGAGGTAAAAGAATCTGATAGGCATCTTATATCGATTGTAACGGGATGGAAAACCCCAAATTTAAGTAGGGTTTATTGATGCAATTCTGCATCCCAATAAAGAAAATCGGCCCAGCTTTCATGCAGGAAGTTTGGTGGAAAAGCGCGTCCGGCTTCCTGTAATTCCCAGCTATCCGGGGCACGTGGTGTGCGTAGAAGCGGCATATGAGCTTCTTTCGGTGTAAGGCCACCTTTTTTTGAGTTACATGGGCTGCAAGAAGCGACAATATTTTCCCAAGTGGTACGACCACCTTGTCGACGTGGGATGACATGATCAAAGGTGAGTTGATGAGCAGGAAAATGATCGCCACAATATTGGCAGGTTAGTTTATCACGTAAGAAGACATTAAAACGCGTAAAAGCCGGCGTGTGGGCCGGCTTTACATAATCTTTTAGGGAAATAACGGATGGTAATTGCATGGTGAAACTGGGGCTATGTATTTCCGTTGAATATTCAGCAACGATATTCACCCTGTCTGTTAACACTGCTTTTACAGCTTCCTGCCATGACCAAAGTGACAATGGGAAATAGCTCAAAGGCCTGAAATCCGCATTGAGGACTAAAGCTGGGGATGCCTGTAAGGCAACTGACATTCTCATTCTCCCGTTTTAGATGTCTGTTAGCTAATAATCAGTTTACACAAGTTATCCACAAGCCACAACATATTGTGTGGATAACTTTATAATTAACTGATTATTGTGACAAATATATGAATGATTTGAGGGATGTTGAGTTGCAGTGCAAGTTACATGTCACCGTCGGCATCTCTTGGCGCGCCTTTGTAATAATGCCAAAGGAACAGGGCGCCAACACCACGCCAAGGGGTCCATGCTTTAACCAATTCTCGACTTTGTTTGCCGCTTGGTCGGTCTTTCAATCCTTTTAATCGCCGAAGTGCTTCTTGTAAGGCGAGGTCATCGGCTGGAAATACATCGGGTCGGTTCAATGAAAACATTGCATATATTTCGGCGGTCCATTTCCCGATACCTCGTAAAGAACTCAATGTTTTAATAACATCATCATCGCTTAAGTCGCAGAGTGTTTTATAGTTTAATGCACCAGAGAGTTCTGCTTCAGCAATCCCGCGAAGATATTCAATTTTACGAATGGATAATCCCGCTTCTCTTAGGGTATCGAATTCAATCTCTAAAAATGCATTGGATGTTACTCCCTTAGGCATAAGGGCATCTACACGATCCAAAATAGCCTTGGCGGCATGGATGGAAATTTGCTGACTTCCCACACTGTTTAAAAGCGCTGGAAAACCGTCAGGGCGAATACGTGGCGCTGGATAAGGGTTTTCCATTATCGCCATTCCTTTTTTTACATCAGGATCAGCTTTGGCGATTTCATGTAAGGCATGTTTAATGACGGGTTCATCAATGACAGGATAATTCATGGAAAACTCATGGGCGTGTTTTATTTGACAGGGACCCGAAGCTTGGGTAGCGCTATGGACATGATGACTGATTTTCCTATTCCCGTCACCCGATTTGCGCCAAGTCCTTCCGGTTATTTACATCTTGGGCATGCTTATTCAGCTTTGCTGGCCTATAGAGAGGCGCAAAAACAGAAAGGTGTGTTTTTATTGCGTATCGAAGACATTGATATCACGCGATGTAAAGACGAATATATAGATGGAATTTATGAAGATTTGAAGTGGTTAGGGTTGGAATGGCCGGAACCTGTTTTACGTCAATCAGAACATTTTGAACGTTATGATCAATTCCTCCATGTTTTGGAAGAAGCAGATCTGGTTTATCCCTGTTTTTGCACACGCAAGGAAATTCAGGCAGAAATTGCAAAAAGCCCATCGGCGCCGCATGGACCAGATGGCGCCTTATATCCGGGCACATGCAAATATCTTGATCATGCAGAAAGAAAAGCGCGTGTTGAGCGCGGTGACAGTCATGCCTGGCGTATCCATATGGATAAAGCTGTTAAGCTTGCAGGATCTTTAACTTTCAAAGATCGTATACATGGAGAAGTGAAGGTAGAACCGGAAACATGTGGCGATGTGGTTCTGGCTCGTAAGGATGTGCCTACCAGTTATCACTTATCGGTTGTTATAGATGATGCCTTACAGCATGTTTCACTTGTTGTGCGCGGTGAAGACCTGTTACATGCCACTCACATTCATCGTATCCTTCAAACTTTGCTTGGTTTTCCGGAACCGGAATATTTGCATCATGAACTACTAACAGATGAAAATGGAAAACGTTTTGCCAAACGAGATAAATCTCTAACCATAAAGGCATTGCGTGAAAACGGTTTAAGTAAGGAAGACGTCATTCGCCGTTTAAATGTAGATATAGAAAAAATCTGATGACAAAACTAATCAAACATTATGGGGCATTTGTTTTGGCAGGTGGAGGTGCTTTTGTAATCAATAGTATTTTATTGTTACTGTTGGTTAATATAATGCGGCTTGACCCCTATCTGAGCCAAGCTTTTGCTGTTGTCTGTGGTATTGTCTATAGTTGGTTCATTAATCGAAAATATACTTTCGCAGTTACCGAAAAGCCAAGTTTTCAAGAGTTTATTAAATATTGTGGGACGATGATTGTCTCAACATTGGTCAATTATTCAATTTATAGCCTATCTATTACTTTCTTTGCGGTATTCTACATGTATCCAGTTTTAGCTTTGATACCAGCAACGGCAATTTCTATGATTGTAAGTTATTTAGGTATGAGATTTCATACTTTTAGATAGTGCTTTTCGCGAAAATCTCTTATGTATGGTTTAATTTCTGGAAGTAAGTAAATAAGGGGATTGGCATGCCAGTGATGAGTAAGGTGCCAGAGTTATTGTTTTATCTAATTATAGCAATCTTAGTTCTGATCCGTGGATATTATTTCATCGAATTTGGCCCGATCTATTCCAATGATAGTGGCGGCTATGAATCTTATGCACTTCTTTTGATGCAACAAACAGAACAGATGTCTTTTTTAGATCTTAACTGGGGGCATGGTTTAGGCACAACGACATTTAGAAGTATTGGATATCCAGCTGTTCTTGCTTTCTTTATGCTGATTTCACCAGATCATTTTGACTGGCTGGTGATTGGTTTACAGACACTATTATCATTTTTCTGTGGATCTTTACTGTATAAACTTAGTCTCGCTTTCTTTAAAAACCGCTGGATCTCACTTTTTGTATTTGCTTCTTATATTTTGAGTTTGGGACTGGTTCTAGATCAATCCATCCTGACTGATAGTTTAAGTGCAAGTCTAGTCCTGATAATGATTTGCTATGTTGGTATTTGGATTTTAACAGATAAACAATTGAGCTGGTCGCATTTTTTAGGATTAGGCATCTTGATGGCTTTATCCTTCTTCGTGCGTGAAGCTGGGGCTATTCTTCAATATCTGATGTGGCCGATGATATTGATTTTAATTGTTACAAAACATCGTAATTGGAAAACGTCCTTGGGAATGTTTTTGGCTTTCGTTATGCCGATGTTTTTGTCTATTCAGGGATATAAAACATGGAACGAATATCGCACCGGTGAAAGTTTTGTCACGACGGCAGCTCGCACGACTGTGTATTTCCCAGCGTTTGATATGATGAAGCGCGGACATGACCCTTTTACGGGAGATCAATATCTGGATGGTGCGCCTGTCACTCATGAAATGTTACAAAGATTATCACCTAATGAAATTATGGTCTTGGTGAGTGAGTATGTTTATAATAAACACCAGATGAATGCAGTTGATATGGCGCGCTATGGGTATAAATATTATTTCAAACTTTGGCAGCAATTTCCAGCTGATATGTTACGTCAAACCTTTAAAAACATAAGGGTAAAAGCGGGTTTCTTAGCAGTGATGCCAATTGAATCATATATTACACTTAGATATTGGAGCAATTGGGATTTGGATAGTCGGCCATATTCAGGCACCAAAGATATGAAACATAAGGTGTTAAATGAAGGTAGATTTGACTTAGCCTTTCTGTATTTGTGCCAGTCCTTATTTAGATTAATTTCTTTCCTCTTTTTTCTAGGATTCACTATTGGGGTACCTATTCTTGTTGTTCGTAGAATGTTACGAGATGGCATTACTCGATTAACGAAAACTGAGAACTTGAAAATATTAACATCTTTGTCATTCTGGGTGATTTTCTGGGGTTATGTTTTTGCGTATGCTTTGGTTCATCTCGAGTTACGCTATTTGTTGCCAGTCGTCCCAATTGGCATGATTGCTGGAATTTATAGTTGGTCTGAGGCACGGAATTACATGAGAATGCGCAAACTTCAGAAAATGGCAGACTAATGAAAAAGGGTTCTGAAATGGCAAAACAAATAACTGGTTTGGATTTATCAGTCATCGTACCGTTTTATAATGAAGAGGGTAATATCAAGCCATTATACGAAGAAATAAAAGAAGTTCTCATTTCCACGGGTAAAAGTTATGAGATGGTATTCGTGAATGATGGCTCTAAAGATAAGACCCTTGAACGCGCCATCGAGATTGCTGAGTCTGATCCAACTGTTCATGTGATCGACTTGCTGAGGAATTCTGGACAAACGGCAGCTCTTATGGCTGGTTTGGATCAAACATGTGGTGATGTGATTATTTCTATGGATGGTGATGGTCAAAATGACCCAAAAGGCATTGTTAAACTTTTAGAAGAGTTAGAGAAGGGGTACAGTGTTGTGTCTGGTTGGCGTAAGGATCGTCAAGATAAAGAAATCTCACGGAAACTTCCAAGTCGTATTGCTAATAAGTTGATTTCAAAGGTGTCCGGCGTTCATTTGCATGACTATGGTTGTGCATTAAAAGCTTATAAACGCGAAGTCGTTGAGCAAGTAAGACTATATGGTGAGATGCACAGATTTGTACCTATTTATACAGTATGGCAAGGTGGGAAAATATCTGAAGTCCCTGTGAACCATCGTGCGCGTGTTCATGGTGAATCTAAATATGGATTGAATAGAATTTTCAAGGTTCTGCTGGACTTATTGCTGGTTATGTTTATGGAACGATACATGACCAAGCCTATTTATGTTTTTGGTGGTGTTGGATTTTTATCTCTGGCTTTATCAGTTCTAACGGCGATTTGGGCAATTTTCTTGAAAATATTTGATGGAAAGTCGTTTGTTGAAACACCATTGCCCATACTTGTAGGTACCTTCTTTACCACAGGAATTTTGTGCATATTAATGGGCTTGTTAGCAGAGTTGATGATGCGAACTTATTTTGAAGCACAGGATAAAAAAACCTACCAAATTAAAGGGCATTATAACTTTAAAGGTTCAAAAATCACCTGATGTGTGGAATCACTGGATTTATTGGTGTAGGCGATCAATCTGATTTGTTGCAGATGATGACCGCTATTCGTCATAGAGGACCTGATGGCGATGGGATGCATATCGATTTGGATATGGCTGTCTTTCTTGGTCATCTGAGATTATCTATTCTTGATCATGCGGGTGGTAAGCAGCCCATGACAAATTCTTCTCAGACAATATGGGTGACTTATAATGGTGAAATTTATAATCACGAAGAACTTCGAAGAGAGTTGGTCAGCAAGGGTTATCAATTTAAAAGCGATCATTCCGATACAGAGGTTCTTGTCCACGGTTGGCAAGAATGGGGAGAAAGTCTACCTCTTAAGTTAAATGGTATGTTTGCGTTTTGCATCTATGATGTGAAAGCAAAAACAGTTTTTCTATCCCGAGACCGATTTGGCGAAAAACCATTATACTGGGCTTTTCAGGACGGTAACTTTTATTTTGGTTCTGAAATTACTGCTATAGCTGCACATAGTAGATTTAGGCCACAGATTAACCAAAAATCTCTCAAGAAATTTTTTGCATATAACTATATTCCGTCTCCCAACTCAATTCTTGAAAAATGTTGGAAATTGCCTGCTGGGCATTCACTGACCTTTGATTTATCTGCATGTCAGATCAAAGAAAAGTCTTATTGGCAATATAGGAATGAAGTTGATGAGCTGTCACCAAGTATAGAAGAAGCAGCGGAAGAAATTGAAACATTGCTTATAAAGTCAACAAAAAGGCGACTTATGAGTGACGTGCCGCTTGGCGTGTTTTTATCTGGCGGTGTTGATAGTAGTGCTGTTGCTGCTTGTATGACAGAACTTAAACCAGCAAAAGAAGTGCAAAGCTTTTCAATTGGATTCAACGAGAAAAGTTTTGATGAAAGTGCCTATGCGCGTACAATGGCAAACTTCCTCAATCTGCACCATAACGAAAAGATATTAGATTTTGGGCAAGCACAATCTTTAGTGCCTCACGTGCTCTCTAAACTAGATGAGCCTATGGGAGATGGCTCCTTGTTACCGACATATCTCTTATGTGAGTTTGCATCAAAGCAAGTTAAGGTAGCCCTAAGTGGAGATGCAGGAGATGAAATTTTTGCCGGCTATGACCCTTTTAGAGCTTTAAAACCTGCTGGACTATATTGTCAGGTAATACCATCTGGATTGCATAAAGGTATTAAAAGACTGGTAAATCTATTACCACAATCCACCAAGAATATGAGTTTAGATTTTAAGCTCAGACGTGTTTTGATGGGGTTGGACTATTCGCCTGAGATATGGAACCCAGTATGGATGTCTGCTTTGAGCGTCACTGATCTCAAAGAATTATTTCATGAAGAAATATATGTTGAGGAATTATATTCTGAAGCTATTGGCCTATGGCAAGAAAACTCTATAAAGGGTAATGTTGATAAGACACAAGAATATTATGTGAATTATTATTTGCCAGACGACATTTTGACTAAGGTAGATCGTGCTTCCATGTTGAATGGGTTAGAGGCACGTTCAGTATTCCTCGATAATGACTTGGTAGATTTTGCGCGTACACTTCCGATTTCATATAAGTTTGATGGACAAGTAACAAAAAAAGTGCTCAAGCTCGCTCTTTCTCGTATGGTTCCGCAAGATATCCTTGATCGTCCCAAAAAAGGGTTTGGAATTCCTCTGATGGAATGGCTGAAGAATATGGATAATAGTTTAGGAACAACCCATATTTCTGGTTTCTCTCACCAAACCGTGGAACGGTTTCAGCGACAACATCATCATGGAAAGGCGGATTATCGCTTTTTCCTGTGGAATATGATGTTGTTGAAGAATTCACCCATAGTAGGGAATAGCGCCGATTAAGCAGGTATTCTTTTCTCTTTTCGCTTTTTTTTCCATTCATGAATCATAACAAAAAAGAAAACAAGACCCATTGCAAATGCTGGTGCAGCAGTAATCTGATAGCGTGATACATTTAAACTGACCAATGGATAGAAGACTAAGCTAAAGAATGCTGGCGAAAGAACAGCCAATAAAATCATTTGTCTGTTTCTGAAGGCCCAGAAAATTAAAAAGATCATCCCTGGTAATGATAATGGTATAAAAATGTCTCTTAATATTCCTCGATAAAAAAGTGGGATTGTAGTTAATGCATGGGTAACTGGATTGCTCAAAATTTGACGTTTTAGTTCATCAGTCCATTTTTGACGAGCTTCCTCAGGAGATACATTATCTTCTTCTATAAGTCTTTGTACATTCGTTGAAAAATCACCATGTCCTTTTCTGAAGAAGCCATCTGGATTACTTAAATCAAACCTTATCCAATGCTCTTCTGGGATGAATCTTCTCGCAAAACTATCACCACTACCCGGGATCCAATATACGAATGAGGTGAAATATTCAGGTAAAGTCATGTCATGAAAAATATTGCGTGCAGAAAGGGCAATACCTTCACGCATATCTGTTAACTTATAATGACCGCTGATTTCTCCATTCCGGTTAATCCATAAGGCTGGAAGAAGTGCGGAGGTGATAACAAAAACAAGAGCCGGGAGTGTAAATTTCTTTATTTGTACTTTATCGATTTTGAGTGCAATAAGATAGCCTATCAGAATTATGCACGATAAATAAAAGAAATACATAAATATCGCTTTTGTCAAAATTAAGAAACTTAGACTGAATCCAGTGGTTACGGCTAATAGAATTTTCTTTTTATGACTTTTCGTAACTAATGTTTTAGCCGCTAATAAGGTGAAACCGCATACTAATACAAGGGCTAAAGGATCAGAGATAATTTGGTCCATGCTACTTTGCATCTTAATGTTTAACCAAACAGACGATCCCGCTATTGTGGCTAGTTTCAAGGAACTAAAAAAGCTTAAACTCAGCCAAAACACGGCTATGCCAGCAAGCGCAAAAAAGATCCGATTAAGCCACTGAACAGCTTTATAAGGTTGAACGCCGCAACCTTCTTGTGAACGCAAGCAAGTCATTGTAGCTTGTTCTATATCGCCCAGACCAAGACTGTATATTTGAGCCATAACAAAAGGAAATCCTGGCTCTCGACCAATTCCAGGGTTAATATTTTCTTTTTTACCTGCTAGGGATTGTGAATAAATTCCATAAGCGCTCAAGTTATGGGCAGCAGAAATATATTGCATAGAATCATTACGATCAGGGTGAGCCATTTTGGATCGTGCTGCCATTAAGCCAACGCAGATCAAGCTTCCAATTAGGCAGATTAGCCATGCTTTTTGAAATCGTGATAAATCGGGCATCAGTTTTTAGTCTTTTAAGAAAGGAATGGAGAGATAGCTAAGACGTTTAGTTTCTAAGCGCTGTTGAGCAACACTATCTAAAATAAAGCCACAAGCAAGTGCTAGTATTGCTGATACCATGATACCCATCGAAAGAACCGCTGTTGGAAGGCGTTCTACTAATCCTGTTTCTAAATAATTAAAAATGACAGGCGTAGAAATTCCTATAGAAAGTAATGCTAAGATAAGTGCACCAATCGTAAAGAAAGCCATTGGACGATAATCTTTAAATAAGCGAACCATTGTCATTAAGATACGAAAACCATCTTGATAGGTATTCAACTTACTTTCGGTACCTTCTGCGCGTTCATAATAGGGAGTTGCGATTTCGGTGCTTGGTAGACCTAGACTTAAACAATGGATGGTCATTTCTGTTTCAATTTCAAAGCCGCCGGACATGACAGGGAAAGATTTTGCGAAACGACGGGAGAAACCACGATATCCAGATAACATATCTGTAAAGCCGCGTCCAAAAAAGAAACGTGCCAGAGTTGTAAGTAGAATATTGCCAAAAGCATGCCCTTGACGATACGTCATTTCCCCTTCGACAGGTTGACGTGTGCCAACAACCATATCGCAACGATCTTTAACGATCGCATCAACAAGTTTTTGAGCGCTGGCAGCATCATATGTGTCATCGCCATCTGCCATAATGTAGCAATCTGCGTCAATTTCAGAGAAGATACGTCTTACAACATTTCCTTTACCTTGTTGGCGCTCAAAAAGAACGGTCGCACCCGCTTCTTTTGCTTCAGTTACCGTATTATCTTTTGAATTGTTATCAAATACATAAATTTCAGCATATGGCAGCGCCGCCTTAAAGTCAGTTACCACTTTGCCAATAGCGCCTTCCTCGTTATAACAAGGCAGGACTACAGCAATTTTTGCTGCCTGAGTTACAGATGAAACAGCAGATGTCATGATGAACCCCATTTGGTATTTATTGTTGTGATAGTATTAACTAATAATCAATAGAAAGAGCAAGTAATAATGCGTCATGAGATCGTAGGATTCTTAATTGTTGGTGGGGTTGCCTTTTTTATTGATACAGGTTTTCTACAATTCTTTATTTACTTGGGGTTAGGGCCATATTGGGGGCGTGCCATTTCTTTTACAATGGCATTGATTAGCAGTTGGTGGGGATGATTATGCGTTTGTTTTGGCTACTTTCATGCCAGAAACAGATTATCTAGCCTTTGCAATTATTCCTGCCACTGCCATTTCCATGATTTATAATTTTTTGAGTATGAAGTTTTTTATTTTCCGGAATGCTTCTGGAAAATAGAAACAATAATGTCACTTGGACATGCTTGAATAATAGGTAAGCCCATACGAATTCCAAGATATAGAATTTGACCTTTTAACCCTTGATGGGATGTCTTAATCCGTTCTTTCAATCCTTGTGTATGAAGGGCAGGCAATGGGAAATTTTTGCATTTTTGAAGTTTGGTGTATTTCGCAATAAAAGCGTCCAGATTACGTTCATTGAAATATGTTAAATGTGGCGATGGGAAGCCTTTTTGCCATAAACGATTAAAGATTGAAGAAGCACCAAATTTAGCAAGAGTAGCGGAGATCTTAAAAAATAACCCGCCACTATTAGGTAGGTTCAAGATAAGATATCCATCTTCATTCAGATAGTTCTCGCATTGTTTAATTGCGTCTACCGGATCAGGTAAATGTTCAAATACATCGTTAAAAATAATGATATCGAATTGGCGTCCTTGATCTAGAATGTCAGGGAAGAAACCAACTTTCACATCATGACCAGCAGCCTGGGAGAGTTTGGAAACTTCGGAAGGTTCAATGCCGATACATTCGGCGCCTCTTGCTTTGGCTTCATCAAGGAACCAGCCTTCTGCGCACCCAACTTCCAGACAGGATTTACCAGAAAGCGAGGTTAACTCTTCGAATTTATCACTTAAGATTTTGAAGTTGGATCGACGTAATTCTTCAAGTCCTTCGATACCACGGCCTGCGCCAGGTTCAAGTGTAGATCGCCAGAAGTTGCAGTTTGAACATTGATAGGCCCAATCTGATTTGGCATTCATCTTACTATTACAAATTATACAATCCATATTTAAAACCTGTCAGTTGCGCGTGAGGTTAAAAGATTTGCACAATAAAATAAAGGGGCAAAAGCCCCCTTATCTATTATGCCTGTATTGACTTAACCTTCAGCCGCCATTTGGCGTTTTGCGCGTTTACGATCATTTGGATCAAGCAGCGCTTTACGCAGACGGATAAAGTTTGGTGTCACTTCTACACGTTCATCTTGTTGGATATACGAAATAGCTTCTTCGAGAGAGAAGCGAACAGGTGGGGTTAATTTTACCGCATCATCCTTACCGGATGCACGCACGTTGGTAAGTTGTTTACCCTTCAATGGGTTGACGTCCAAATCTTGACCTTTGTTATGTTCACCAATGATCATGCCGCCATAAACTTGGATATTGGCATCGATAAACATTTTACCACGATCTTCAAGGTTAAACAGAGCATATGGTGCTGCTTTACCTTGTTCTTGAGAGATCAACACACCTTCACGGCGGCCAGGGATTGGGCCTTTATATTCTGCGAAACCATGGAACATACGGGATAGGATACCGGAACCGCGTGTGTCAGATAGAAACTCGCTTTGATAACCGATCAAACCACGGGATGGGATGATGAATTTGATACGTGTCTTGCCACCACCAGATGGTGTCATTTCAGTCATCTCACCTTTGCGAAGGCCCATTTTCTCAACCACTACGCCTGTGAATTCATCATCCACATCAACCTGAGCTTCTTCCATTGGCTCCAATGTGGTGCCGTTGTCGTCTTTTTGGAATAACACGCGTGGCGGCCCAACTGTGAGCTCGAAACCTTCACGGCGTAATGTTTCAATCAAGACGCCCAATTGTAATTCACCACGACCAGCAACTTCCAAGGCATCTTTTGCTTCAGAAGGAGTTACGCGGATTGCGATATTCACTTCTGCTTCTTTTTCAAGGCGATCTTGAATCATGCGGGATGTCAATTTATCACCGTCTTGACCTGCCAACGGGCTGTCATTCACGGAAATTGTCATAGACATTGTTGGTGGGCTGATTGGGCGAGAAGGCAATGCTGCTTCAACTTCGGTTGCACAAATTGTGTCTGCCACAGTTGCTTTGGCAAGGCCTGCGATGGAAACAATATCACCTGCAACAGCTTCTTCAATCGGTTCACGTTTCAAGCCACGGAAGGCCAAAATTTTGCTGATACGTACTTGTTCAATGCGCTCGCCATCTGGGCTCAAGGCTTTGATTGTTGTGCCAGGTGTTACTTTACCGGAATAAACACGACCTGTTAGAATACGACCAAGATAAGGGTCGGCATCCAATGTTGTTGCCAACATCGTGAAATCACCATCTTCGTCTACGTCCGGTGTTGGTACATGTTCAACGATTTTTGCAAATAGCGGATGCATGTTTTCACGTGGATCGTTTAAATCTTCAGCAGCCCAACCTTCTTTTGCAGATGCATAAAGAACAGGGAATTCCAATTGTTCCTCTGAAGCATCCAACGCAACAAATAGATCAAACACCTGATCCACAACCCAATCACAACGTGCGTCTGGCTTGTCAGCTTTATTTACAACAACGATTGGTTTTAAGCCAAGTTCCAATGCTTTCATGGTCACAAACTTTGTTTGTGGCATCGGGCCTTCTGCGGCATCTACCAATAATACGACGGAATCAACCATGGATAAGATGCGCTCAACTTCACCACCAAAATCGGCGTGACCCGGTGTATCTACGATGTTGAGACGGTCATTTTCCCATTCAACGGATGTCACCTTTGCAGAAATTGTAATGCCGCGTTCTTTTTCAAGATCACCGGAATCCATAGCGCGTTCTGCAACAGCCGCGTTTTCACGGAAAGTACCTGATTGTTTGAGTAGCTCGTCTACCAATGTGGTTTTACCGTGGTCCACATGGGCGATGATGGCAAGGTTACGAAGTGCCATAGTTTTTATCCTGTCTTTTAAATCCAGAACCAGCTGTTCAGTCAGATAGTTCTTATCAAATTCATATTAAACTTAAATGTCTTAATCGCTTAGCTTGCTTCAGCTACGATAGCAGTCATGTCTTCTTTCACATCACGTTCCAAACGCGCGCCGTAATGAGAGATCACCTCACCTGCCATCATGCTGCCCAGACGTGCGCATGTTTCAAGGCTATGGCCCTGTGTATAGCCATAAAGTGCACCGGCTGCATATTGATCGCCTGCACCTGTTGTATCGATAACATTGTCAACTTTAACGGCTGGTACTGCAAGAATATCATCCGCAGATGCCACAACAGACCCTTTAGACCCGCGTGTTAAGAAAGCCAGTTTACAATCTTTTCTGACCATATCCATGGCTTTGCCAAATGTGTCCACCTCGTACAAAGACATAATTTCATCTTCGTTGGCGAAAAGAATATCTACATGGTTTTTCACCAAATCACGAAATTCAGAACGGAAGCGATCAACACAGAATGGATCAGATAAGCTAAGGCTTACCAAAGTGCCAGTGTCACCTTTATGGGCTGTTTCAGCCGCTTTGATGAAAGCTTGCTTGGCTGTTTCACGGTCATAGAGATAGCCTTCCATATACACCACTTGGGAGCCAGTGATAACAGTTTCATCGATATCTTCTGGGCGAAGGTCGTTCGCAGCGCCAAGATAGGTACACATGGTGCGTTCTGCATCCGGGCTTACCAATACGAGGCATTTACCTGTGGAATAGTCACCTTCATAATCGGTGCTATCAAAAGAAACACCCATGGCTTTTAAATCATGGCGGAAAACTTGACCAAACTGATCGCCTGCCACTTTCCCAATGAAAGCACCTTTACCGCCAAGAGCCGCAAATCCTGCCATGGTGTTACCAGCAGATCCACCGGAGGCTTCCTTACCAGGTGGTAGTTGTTCATAAAGGTTATTGGACTGATCCATGTCCACAAGGTTCATACTACCTTTTGGAAGATTTTGGGCTTCTAAAAAGTTGTCTTCGATTTTGGTAAGAACATCAACAAGGGCATTGCCAATGCCCACAAGATCATATTTGAATTGTGACATGAAATTTGGTCCAAATTTTTGAATATCGCGATATGCGCTGCTCTATAGCGGGTTTGGCTTTCAAATGCAAGTTAGATAGCCATGATATGAGCCTGCAAAGCTTGATTTTTGCCTATGAAACAGGCTAAGTCAGACAAATCAGTTCAGGAAAGGTGACCTTCATGCAAAATAAAGCCAAGCCAAGTAAAGACAGAATTCTTGTGGCCGTTGATACCCCGGATGTGGCACATGCTCAAAAACTTTCCCGTCAATTGCAGGGTCATGTTGGAGGTATAAAATTAGGGTTGGAATTTTTTAATGCCAATGGGCATGCAGGCGTGCGTGATGTTATTCATGGGGATGATGCAACAACGCCGCGCGGTCAGGCGACACCCAATCAGCCTTTATTCCTTGATCTGAAATTCCATGATATTCCGAACACGGTGGCAGGTGCAGTACGATCTGTTGTACCACTTAATCCAAAAATCATTAATGTCCATGCGTCCGGTGGTCCTGAAATGATGCGCCAAGCCATGGCGGCGGCAAAATTTGCGGCAGAACCTTTAGGCATCATGCCGCCCATGTTAATCGCGGTGACAATCCTGACCAGTATGGGTGAAGAAGATGTGGATGCGGTTGGTATGAAAGGCCCTGCATTAGATCAAGTTGTACGCCTTGCAGCACTTACCCAGAAATGTGGTTTGGATGGTGTTGTTTGTTCAGCACGTGAAATTGAAGCTATTCGCAAGGAATGCGGCCCAGATTTCAAATTAATCGTCCCGGGTATTCGTCCTGCTGGTAGCGATAAAGGTGATCAAAAACGCACCATGACCCCGCGTGAAGCCGTTGATGCGGGTGCTGATTATCTAGTCATCGGTCGACCAATTACGCAAGCTTCTGACCCTATCGCAGCTGTAAAAGCAATCGTTGACGAATTGGATGCTTGAAGCCTAGATTTCCTTTATGATGGAAAAAGAGAAAACAAGTTATCTTAAAAGTATTCTAGCCACTTTATGTGTGAACTGGTGGCGTATTCTTATTGTATCAAGCATTCCGATGGCAGGATCTACCTTTGTAGTTCCTAATTTATCAACGTCTGATCTCTGGTTTTCCATTTATACAATCGCGATATCTATATACTTATATATAGCTTCATATATATTGGTATTTGGCTTGAACGCTCGTTTATTTACGCGTCCTGTTTTGTCCAAGATTATCCTTTATTTCTGTTTTGTTGCCACATTCTTTGTCGTTTGTGTCGGTGATTTAAAAGTAGAACTGGCAGAGTATCTATGGGATAAAAAGGTCCATCTGATGTGGTGGTTATCAGTTTGGGTTTTTTTTGAGATGTGGTTTTTAGGAGTTTTGCTAATCCCCTCCACATTGCTTCTCAGAGCTGAGCCAATAGAATTTTCAAGTTTTAAGTTTTTTAACTATTTTAAATATACGCAGGTTTCAATTGTCTTATTCTTGCTATCTGTTTTTCTAGGAATGGGTTTAGGGTATCTAATTGAGTTCATTTTTGTTGAGAATGCGATTTTCTATTTTTCTGTCTCTTTTTCTTTTCAGGCGAGTTTAATAGCTGTTATGCAAGTAACACTTGTTGTGTTGCTTGTGGCTGAAGCTAATGATCGCAGATGTTCAGGTGTTTGAAATGAACTGGCTTTCTATCGCACTGACACCTTTTGATTTAAAGCATATCGAATATTATTTGCGATTTGCGGTTATTCCTGTGACGGTAACGGGTGTCTATCTTGGGGTGGTGGCGGATTGGACGGCAGGGTTTTATCCGGTTGATGGATTTAATTATCATGTTTTGGAGCGTCAGATACTCTTTTTTGTCGCTTATAGCTATTTTCTTTTAAACTGGGCGGCTTATGTGGCCCGATATGTCGGGAAATATGACGGGCCGCGTGCACTTGTGTCTCCATTTATCATTACCATGGGAGTACTTGTTTGTGTTTTTCTTTCAGGAATTGATCAATTAGAACCTTGGGGAAGTTTGTTCACAAATTTTGGTGAGTATGGTGAATATTCATTTATCTATTT
>NZ_SMMC01000008.1 GCF_009711445.1 Curvivirga aplysinae
ATAATAAATGGAATGCAGAATGCTTATTATCTTTATAAAATCTATCTTGGTTGGATTATCTATTGCCGCAATAGTCGGCCCGATTAGCATATTAGTGATACGAACGGGTCTGACAAAAGGCATGAAAACCGCGCTAATTTCCGGGATGGGCGCGGCCGTAGCCGATGCAGCTTACGGCATTATTGCAGCTTTCGGACTTTTAACATTAGATAATTTAACATCTACCTATAAGATTGGCAGATTTGGTTTTGATTTTTGGGCACCCTTATTGGGATGTCTCTTCATGATATATCTTGGAATAAAAATTCTGCGCCACCCTCCTGAAGATAACGAAATCAAAGAAACGAGCCCTAAGGAAAAGGCCAAAGGTTTTATCACAGTCTTTCTATTAACAATCAGCAATCCTTTAACTATTATGTCTTTTGTCGCCATCTTTGCAGGTTTAGGAATCACGACGGGACAAAACAGCGCAGAGAAAATCTTTGTCGTATTTGGCGTCTTCTTAGGATCCGCTTTATGGTGGGTTATTCTGTCTTTTCTTACTGGATATTTACGTCGATACTTTAAGTCTGCCTGGCTGATTTGGGCCAACCGCATCAGTGCACTAGTCCTGTTGAGCATATCGATTTCCATAATATTTAATTTAGCACACGCATATCTA
>NZ_SMMC01000095.1:0-8494 GCF_009711445.1 Curvivirga aplysinae
AAAAAAAGCAATTGCAGACTTTAATGTATTTAACGTAATTTGAATTTAAGTTGCGTAAAATGTTTGTCCTAAGAAACGTCGTGTTTTGTTAGAATTTATTTTAACCTGGCGTTTTGACTAAAAGATAACAAGGGTGAGGAATTATCATGGATGATCTGCTTAGTGAATTTCTGACAGAAACTGCGGAAAGTATGGACACGCTCGATTTAGAGCTTGTTAAATTTGAGCAAGATCCAAACGACGAAGCGATCTTAGGTAATATCTTCCGCTTGGTGCATACGATCAAAGGTACATGTGGTTTCCTTGGGCTGCCGAGATTGGAGTCAGTTGCCCACGCATCTGAAAATGTTCTAGGTCATTTCCGGGATGGTAGTTTAACAGTAACTGCGGGTGCTGTGACTTTAATTCTCGAATCCCTTGATCGTATTAAAGAGATTTTACAAACGCTTGAGGAAACAGAGGTAGAACCTGAAGGTGATGATTCTGATCTTATTGGACGTTTAAACCATTTGGCGGATACAGGTGAGGTCCCTGGCGAGGGGGCCGCGCCTGCTGCAGAAGTAGTTGCCGAAGAGGCAACCGCGGAAGAGGCTCCTGCTGAAACAGAATCGGTTGGAAGTGGCAGTGCTGCACTTGACGCTCTAATGGATATGGATGCGCCTGCGGCAGATGATAATGATGAGCTTCAAGCGTTGTTTGACGCGACACCTTATAACGGTCCTGGCGATCCAATGGCAGCTAAAAAGGCTGCTGATGCAGCTTCTGGTGAGGATGCGCCAGCAGCATCTGCTGCTGCGCCGTCGGTACCTGCGCCTGCAAAAGAAACTGCACCAGCAAAAGCTCCTGAGCCAAAAACAACGATGGCGGCGGAGAAGAAAGAAAGCTCTGGTGTTGTGCAAACTATTCGTGTGAACGTTGATTTGCTGGAAAACTTGATGACTATGGTTTCCGAGCTTGTATTGACACGAAATCAACTCCTTCAAATACTACGTAGTGCAGGTGATAGTGAATTTAATGCACCGCTACAGCGTTTGAGCCATGTAACTTCCGAGTTGCAAGAAGGTGTAATGAAGACTCGTATGCAGCCTATCGGTAATGCATGGGCTAAATTGCCGCGTATCGTTCGCGACTTATCTATCGAATTGGATAAAAAAATCGATCTACAGATGATTGGTGCCGAAACCGAATTAGATAGACAGGTTCTTGATATTATTAAAGACCCGTTAACACATATGGTTCGTAACTCTGCGGATCACGGGATTGAAGGCCCTGAAGATCGCGTTGCCGCAGGCAAGCCAGAAACTGGTACCATTACTTTGAATGCGTTCCATGAAGGCGGCCATATTATCATTGAAATTCGTGATGATGGTAAGGGATTGAACACTACGCGTATTCGTCAGAAATGTGTTGAAAATGGTTTGGCGACAGAGTCCGAACTTGATGCAATGAGCGAACATCAAATACATCAATTTGTATTTGCCGCAGGGTTTTCTACTGCCCAGCAAGTAACTTCTGTTTCTGGTCGTGGCGTTGGTATGGATGTTGTTAAAACCAATATCGATAAAATCGGCGGTAACGTAGAGTTGAAATCAGAAGAAGGTAAAGGTAGTACGTTTGCCATTAAAATTCCGCTTACCTTGGCAATTGTATCTGCTTTGATCGTGGAATGTGAAAATGAGAAATTCGCCATTCCTCAAATCAGTGTTGTTGAATTAGTACGTTCTGGTGATAATTCGGAACATACTATTGAGAATATCCATGGAACACCTGTTCTTCGTATTCGTGATGTGCTCTTACCATTGGTAAGCTTGCGCAAATTATTAAATATGGAAGAATCCAATCTTGATCAGCGCGAACAAGTTATCGTTATTGCTCAAGTAGGTACAAATTCCTTCGGTATTATCGTTGATAAGATTTATGATGCAGAAGAAATTGTAGTGAAACCCGTTTCTTCCATTTTACGCCATATAGAGACATTCTCTGGTAATACTATCCTTGGTGATGGTAGCGTGATTATGATTTTGGATCTTAACGGTATCGCTAAAGAATTGGGTGATGTTGCCGCCGTGGCAGCTGATACTATGGCTGCTGAGGAGGCTCAAGCGTTGCGTGGTGCTGGTGCAGATGATCGTGTTGCTCTCTTGGTGTTCCGTGCAGGGTCTGAATCTCCGAAAGCTGTGCCTCTTGCATTGATTGCGCGTTTGGAGGAAATCGATTTTGATAAGGTCGAGTTCACAAATGGACAGGCTCTTGTTCAATATCGTGGTAATTTGATGCCACTTGTACCTATTTCTCGCGATTACGAAATGCCAACAACAGGCAAGAAACCAACTTTGGTATTCTCTGATCGTGAACGCTCCATGGGCTTGGTTGTAGATGAGATTCTTGACATTGTTGAAGATCGTCTGAATGTTGAATTAAGTGCAGAAAAAGAAGGTATGGTTGGTAGTGCGATCATCAATGGTCAGGCGAGTGAGGTTATTGATACAGGCTATTATCTAACCCAAGCTTTCAGTGATTGGTTTGGAGCTGAGACAGAGGCTTTAGGCGCTGAAGCAAGCAAACGTCGCGTATTGTTGGTTGATGATAGTGCCTTCTTCCGTAATTTGTTATCTCCAATTCTTTCCGTCGCTGGTTATGATGTTACAACGGCAGAAAGCGCAGATAATGCCTTACATATGTGTGAATCCGGTTCTGACTTTGATGTGATTGTCAGTGATATTGAAATGCCTGGAATGAATGGATTTGAGTTCTGCAGTACTTTACGTCAGGAAAGTCGCTGGGCTTCTACTCCTGTGATTGCAATGACATCTCATACTTCTCCGGGGGATTTAGAGCATGGACGTGAGGTTGGTTTTACTGACTATGTGGCGAAGCATGATCGTGATGGTTTACTACAAGCTTTGGCGGAAACATTGAGCGCTACAAATTAATCAGTGTTTTTAAGAAATAAATGTTTGAATTCCTCTATTGAAGAGGTACTCTTTTTTAGAGGGATTCAAAAAATAAAAATAGAACCCTTGTTTGTCTAATTTTTGGAGAATCGAACAATGAAAACCTGCCTAGTGGTGGATGATTCTCGTGTTATCCGTATGGTTGCGCGGAAAATTCTTGAAGAACTCAATTTCAATGTAGTTGAAGCAGAAGATGGTCAGCAGGCACTGAATGCATGCAAAGATAGTATGCCTGAATGCGTCCTGCTTGATTGGAATATGCCTAATATGAATGGTTTAGAGTTCATGTTAGAGATGCGTAAATTACCGACCGGACAGGATGTTATTGTTGTTTTTTGTACAACGGAAAACGATATGGATCATATTCAGGAAGCTGTTGCTGCCGGGGCAAATGAATACATTATGAAGCCATTTGATAGTGAAATTATTCAAAGTAAGTTCACTCAAGTTGGTTTGATATAGGTTTCGAGAGTAAGAGCTGGATGAATAATTTACATCCTACAAAAAGTGGTAGGCAATCTTCTATGAATACAAATGCGTCGTCAGAATCTTCAAATGCACCAATTAAGGTAATGGTTGTTGATGATGCACTTGTTATTAGGGGCCTAATTACACGTTTTCTTGAAGCTGAAGGCGATATCGAGATTGTTGCTTCGGTAGGTGATGGGGAACGAGCATTGCAGGCACTGGATCGTCATCCTGTCGATGTTGTTGTTCTTGATATTGAGATGCCTCGTATGGACGGACTAACTGCATTACCTAAAATCATTGAAAAAATGCCAGGTGTGCAAGTTCTTATGGCTTCCACGTTAACGCGTCGCAATGCTGAAGTTTCCCTTAAAGCATTGTCATTAGGGGCCGCAGATTATGTTCCAAAACCAACTTCAAATACTGAGATTGGTGGGAAAGAAGATTTTAAACGTGAAATTATTGGAAAAGTGCGGGCACTTGGAAAAACAGGTCAACGTCGCCGTGCGCTTCGCGAACGTAGTGGGGCGATGCCTACCGGCGCGCGTGGTACAAGCGCATTTGCACGTCAAGAAAAGCTAACGTCTGTTAATGCATTTAAGGCAGCAAGTGAAACGAGTGCACGCCGCCCCTTCACAGCGCGTCAAACACCTGATCAACCCGCTACAACGGTACGCCCATCTGCGCCACTTCGTAAGGAAACGGCAAAAGGACAGACTACTGAAACCAAGAGTTTATATTCTACACCTGCTAATTTACGTCAATCAAAACGAATGAAGCCTGATGTAATCACAATTGGTAGTTCAACAGGAGGACCGCAGGCATTATTTAAAGTTTTGTCAAATATTGGCCCTGATGTGAAGCAACCGATTTTGATTACACAACATATGCCTCCGACCTTCACTACAATTCTTGCTGAACATGTTGCAAAAGCAAGTGGTCGTCCGACTAAAGAAGCAGAAGATGGAGAGGAAATTTTACCTGGTCATATCTATATTGCAGCAGGCGATTATCATATGTTGGTGAAAAGTAATGGTTTAAAGAAAACATTGCATAAAGATCACGGTCCTCAAGAGAATTTCTGCCGACCAGCTGTTGATCCGATGTTGCGTTCCGTCGTTGATGCTTATGGCGCGAATGTATTAACAGTCATTTTAACAGGCATGGGATCTGACGGGAAAAAGGGATGTGAGTATGTTGTAAACGCCGGTGGACAGGTTATTGCGCAGGATGAGGAAACGAGTGTTGTGTGGGGGATGCCTGGTGCTGTTGCAACAGCAGGTTTATGCTCCTTTATTCTACCTGTTGACGAAGTAGGGGCCAAGATCAGATCATTTGCTACAGGAGGACCGGTATGAGAGTTCAAGATTTCGAATTGCTCTCCACTCTGTTGAAAAAACGCTCAGGTCTTGTTTTGAGTGAGGACAAATCCTATTTACTTGAAACCCGATTGATGCCGGTTGCACGAAAACATGCATTAAAAGGCCTTGAAGAGTTATGTGAAGTTGTTCGAGTGAAGCGGGATGAAGCTGTTATCTCTGATATTACAGAAGCGATGACGACGAACGAGACTCTTTTCTTTCGTGATACCCGTCCATTCGATATGTTTCGTGATCACTTGATACCAAACTTATTAGAAAAAAGGCAGTCCTCTCGTCGAATTCGTATTTGGTGTGCAGCATGTTCTGGTGGACAAGAGCCGTATTCTTTAGCAATGATTTTAAAGGAAATGCAGGCCAAGCTATCTGGATGGCGTGTTGAAATTATGGCGACTGATATTTCTGTGGAAATGTTAGATAAAGCAAAAAGCGGCCTTTACACTCAGTTTGAAGTGCAGCGTGGTTTACCGATCACCTTACTGGTTAAATATTTCAAACAGAATGGTGATAAGTGGCAGTTGGATTCGGGTATTCGCTCTATGGTTCAGTTCCGTCCATTTAACCTCATGGAAAACCCTCGTTCCTTGGGTGAATTCGACATCGTATTTTGTCGTAATGTATTGATTTATTTTGACCAAGATACAAAGAAAATGGTTTTAGATAATGTTGCTAAGATGATGCCGAAAGACGGTGCACTATTCTTAGGTGGCGCGGAAACCGTACTTGGTGTTACAGACAGCTTTAAGCCAGTAACAGGACGTCGTGGGCTTTATCAGCGTGGCGATGGAGATGTGGGCATTTAGATTTTATGTTCAATTGGTAAACTAAAAGGCCCGGACTAATTTCGGGCCTTTTGGTTTATTCAGCATGAGGATCTCTTAAAACATAGCCGCGCCCCCAAATGGTTTCTATGTAATTTGCCCCGTCGGCGACATTCGCTATTTTCTTTCGCAATTTACATACAAATACATCAATGATCTTAGCTTCAGGTTCATCTAAACCACCATATAAATGATTTAGGAATACCTCTTTTGTTAGCGTTGATCCCAGACGCAGGGCAAGAAGTTCCAATATTGCATATTCTTTTCCGGTCAAATGTACGTTTTTACCACTTACCGATACCAATTGTGTGTCTAGATTGATACTGAGATCGCCAATTTTGACAATAGAATGTGAGTGCCCTTTAGAGCGGCGAATAATTGCTTGTATGCGCGCAGTTAACTCACGTTTATCAAATGGTTTGGTAAGATAGTCGTCGGCACCAATACCTAATCCTTTAATTTTGTCATCCATTTCGGAAAGGCCGGATAGTATTAGAATTGGGGTTGTAACTTTAGAATCCCTAAAGCGACGGAGAACTTCATATCCATCAATATCTGGTAGCATGATATCAAGGATAATGAGATCATAATCATACATCTTGCCAATTTCTAAGCCTTCTTCGCCGAGCCGGGCAAGATCAATGATGAAGTTTTCTGACTTCAATGATAGTTGGATGCTTTGTGCCGTGGTGGCGTCATCTTCAATAAGTAAGATACGCATTTTCCACCCCCGTTAATTTATTATTCATGTTATTATTATTTTGTTAATAAAGGTTAACAAATCTTGATGAAATATCAATGTATCTTTTTGTGTCTAAAGAATTAAGGACTATTCTTCTTCCTTCTCTTTTGAATTTGGCACGAGTCATTTATATTGATCCTTCGATAAATTCATAAAGAGTATGTGATGAGCCGTTTACTATCGCAGTTAGAAACAGATCTAAAAACAATCAACCCGCAGCATATTTATGGTAAGGTTGCTGGTATTCAGGGGATGTTGATAGAAATCAGCGGGATTGAAAGCATGCTTTCAATTGGGGATCGATGTTTTTTGATAGGTAAAGGCAAACGAAAGGTACCCTGTGAAGTCGTTGGCTTTCGCTCTGGTGCTGCTCTTGCTATGCCTTATGGCGGTTTGGATGGTATTGGTCTTGGCGCTCGTGCCGAAATGATGGATTCAGAACCTCTTATTCGCCCTGATCCAACTTGGTTAGGGCGGGTCATTAACGCGTTTGGTAATCCAGTCGACGGACTTGGGCCTCTCAAGCAAGGTGATATTCCCTATACGATTAGAAACAACCCACCGCCGGCGCATACACGTAATCGCCTTGGTGGGAAGATTGATCTGGGCGTACGCGCTTTAAATACATTTACGACTTGTTGCAGTGGACAGCGCATGGGAATTTTTGCGGGATCCGGTGTCGGTAAATCCATGTTGATGTCCATGTTGGCTAGATATTCCAGTGCGCCAATTATTGTTATTGGTTTGATCGGTGAGCGTGGTCGGGAGGTACAGGAGTTTATTCAGGAAGATCTCGGTGAAGAGGGGCTGGCAAGAAGTGTGGTTGTGGTCGCCACTTCAGATGAATCGGCATTAATGCGTAGGGAAGCCGCATATATGACCTTGTCTGTTGCTGAGTATTTCCGTGATCAAGGACAAGATGTTCTATGTTTGATGGATTCGGTAACGCGTTTTGCGATGGCCCAACGTGAAATTGGATTGAGTGTTGGTGAACCACCCGCCACAAAAGGGTATACACCGACCGTTTTTTCTGAATTACCAAGGCTGTTGGAGCGTGCTGGCCCGGGGACAGGGGCAGGGAGTATCACAGGTTTATTCACTGTACTGGTGGAAGGGGATGATCATAATGAGCCAATCTCAGATGCTGTTCGTGGTATTTTGGATGGTCATATAGTTCTGGATCGTGATATTGCACATCGCAATAGATATCCTGCGGTTAATATTCTTCGAAGTGTTTCGCGTAGCATGCCTGGTTGTAATAGTCCTGAAGAGAATGAAATTGTAAATAAAGCGAAGGGATTTTTGTCGTCTTATGAAGATATGGCTGAGTTGATTCGTTTGGGCGCTTATAGAGCGGGTAGTAATCCAGCTGTTGATGAAGCTATACATTATTATCCTGATATTGAGAATTTTATCAGTCAACGGAGCCAAGAAAAATCTGATCTTCAAACGGGCTATGCTGAACTTGCCCAGATACTGGGAATGGTTCAAGGGATGGATGAAGAGTGAAATCCACTTTAGATACGTTAATTCGTCTGGCTGAATTTACAGTTGATGAAAGAAGACGAGAATTGAAAGAGGTACAGGAAAAAGAAGATGTACTTCTTCAAGCTAAAGTCAAACTTGCAGAACGTGTTGAATCAGAGAAAGTCGCTGCTCAACAATCAACCGAAGGCACATTTGCTTATGGTCAATTTGTGGCATGGGCGAAGATAGAGCGAGAGCGATTGGAACAGGCTATTATAGATATTCAGCCTGAACTAGAAGAAGCAAGAGCCAAGCTTTCAGAAGCTTTTGCGGAGCAGAAAAAAGTTGAAATTACGAAAGATCGTAAAGACGAGGAAGAACGGGAGGAAATAAAAGCCAAGGAGCAGGCGTTTCTTGATGAATTTACTACCTCTCAACATATACGTAAGCAAAAGCGAAAAGAATAAAAAATTGTTCAAGGACAAAAAAAGCCCCACCCCTAGATAAAGGGATGGGGAAGTGTGATCAGGATCGAAGTCTCAAAATATTCAAAAAAATATCCTAAAGAGACCCAGAAAGAACGAGAGGAGCAAGTCGGAGTAAACGTCTGATTAATCTGACTTTGTTCATTCTTTCTGCTTCATTATATAGACTACCATTTTA
>NZ_SMMC01000095.1:8714-9051 GCF_009711445.1 Curvivirga aplysinae
CATAAAAAAAGCCTGCGATTTTTTGCAGGCTTAAAAAAATGGTCGTTTTAGTGGATTTATGCTGCTTCTGAAGAGCTAATACTTGTTGTGATTTTTTCATTTTCCGGTGTTTGATGGTGACGGTTTGCAACCATACGATCATGTAGCTCTGTAATTTTTAGGCTTCCAGTCTTTACAAATAAGAAAGGAAAAAATGCATGCATAAGACAGGCAAATGTGGCAAAAGCTAATGCACTTGTAAATGAAAGTGCTACGCCCATATGTTGAAAGTAAGATTCTCCAACTGAAGCTGGGTGTTCTGTAAATAGATTCTTTAACATTTATAATCTCCGAAATG
>NZ_SMMC01000088.1:0-7986 GCF_009711445.1 Curvivirga aplysinae
CTAAGGGGTCTATAGAATTATTGTATCTACTAAAGGAGCTTGACGTGAATAATAATCAAAAGAAAATGTTCCGAATTGAAAAGACAATGCGTGAGGCTGCTAATTCATCTGCCAAACGTGGGACTATGTTCAAGCCAGAAGATGTAACTGATGAAGATGCGCGTTTTGCGATCTTGTTGAAGGAGATGCGTTCCTTACGTGAGGAAATGTCCAATATTCAATCCATTACAATTGAAAAACAACAAGAAGAAGTTGCCCCGACTAAAGAAGTAATTGATGATTATAAACAACAAATCATCGACGCCAATAATCTACGAAATGATTTGAAGGAGCTATCTGACGCGATTGAAGCAACAAAAGTTGAAATTGCTGCTTTACGTGCTGATACGCAAAATGACGATAAAATTCATGTTGCGAGTATGGAGTTGTCAGCTGTGGTTAATGATACAGAGGTGGCGACAGATGGTATTATTGAAGCAGCAGAGACGATAGAAACCCTTGCTGATCGCTTACGTGTAGAAATAAATGATGCATCGCAAATTGAAGTTTTAGATGAGATTGCGGAACGTGTTATTAAAATCTTTGAATCCTGTAACTTCCAAGACATTACAGGGCAAAGAATTACTAAAGTTGTGAATACAATGAATTTCATTGATGAACGTATTCATGGTATGATGGAAATCTGGGGTGGTAAAGAGCTGTTTGCTGAACTTACACCAGAAGCAGAGGCAGAACAGCATCCAGAAGGGGATCGTTTACATGGCCCTGCATTGCCGGGTGCAAGTATTTCACAGGATGAAATCGACGCATTGTTCGACTAACTTACTTTAACTTGAAGGAGGGACGTCCTTGTCCCAGAAAAAGCTGATCCGAATTAGCTTGATAATTTTTGCTGTTCTATTTTCTGCCTATGCCTTTTTTTGGTACTGGTCTGCGCTTAAGGTTGTGACCATACTAGATCAGGAAATAGTAAGATTAAAAGAGCATGGCTTAGATATACGATATGAAAGTCAGCGGACGATGGGATTCCCGTCCCGTTTAAAATTAAAGCTGAAAAATATTGTTGTTTATCCAGAGATAGGTGAGGCTGTGTCTCCCCTTTTTAGGGCCAAAGAGATGTCACTTGCTGCTAGCATGATCAACCCTATTTCTTTTGTTGCTGGTCAGATTTCACAAGAGAATAACAATTTGCACTTTGATTTAGCCGACTTGGATAAGATCGTGTTTACGGCAAAGGATGTGAGATTTCAACAAGGTAGTATGACTCCGCTGGCTGATACACTGAACAATCTGGAAATCCAGCTAAATGCACATGGTCCATTGGCATTAAATGGAGATACAATAGAACGTTTGAAAGTGTGGCAACAAGGTCAAGGATATCTAGATATTTCAATGGCCGCGATCAGATGGGCAGAACTCTTTATGGATGGTCATGGTAAACTTGCATTGGATCCTTCAATGCAGTTAACGGGGAAACTGGATACCAATACGACAGGCTTACCGAATTTTTTAACAGGATTAGGGAAAAAGGGTATTATAGATCGCAATGTCGCGGGGCTTGCTGCTGGAAGTATCCAATTTTTCTCGGTACCAGTCGAAAACAAGCTGAATGGTAAGGTGAGAGAGTTTTTCTCAGTTCCGATGAGTTTTGTAGATGGTGAATATTATCTAGGTCCATTGAGGTTGGCAAAACTAGGACCAATTGTAGATTGAAGTATTTAGTCGCACTCTTTTGCCATTCAAGAGCGCGACTAAATTTATGATTAATATGTTGAATTAGTCTTCTGAGCCAGGGCCAACACGGTGTCCACCTTGCCAATCCACATAGGGAGACCTCGCAGGTTGCTCCACCACTTCTCGGCGGATTGTCCGGGTTCTGGTGAACCATTCTTCCAATTTTTCAGCATCATTCCAGCGGATAGCGCGTTGTAGACCAACTAAATCCTCTGTAAAGCGGCCTAACATTTCTAAAACTGCGTCTTTATTGGCAAGAAAAACATCACGCCACATTACGGGGTCAGAGCCTGCGATACGTGTAAAATCACGGAAGCCCGAACCAGAGAACCTAACCACCTCATTTGTTTCTACCATCTCTTCAATATCGGCATCTTCTTTTTCAAGATGTCCCTCTAGATCCGCTGCGGTTCCTACGATTGTATAGGCAATCAAATGTGGTAAATGCGATGTTATCGCCAAAACACGATCATGATGTTTGGGACTCATTACATCTACAATGGCTCCAATCTCTTTCCAAAGAGATACAACTTTGCGAAATGCGGTTCTATCTGTGCTATCGGCAGGTGTGATGAGGCAGTAACGACCATCAAATAATTCGGCAAAACCTGCTTCTGGTCCTGAATTTTCTGTACCTGCAATTGGATGCCCAGGCACTAAGTGAACACCTTCGGGTAAGTGAGGTTCTACATCTTCTATGACCTTCATTTTTGAAGAGCCCACATCCGTTACGATAGCACCCTTTTTTAATCCGGGTGCCATTGCTTCTGCTATTTTTGCGTTTGCGCCCAATGGTGCGCAAAGTACAACTAAATCAGCATTTTCAACCGCTTTTGCTGGATCAGCTTCCGCAGAATCTATGAATCCCAATTCAAGAGATTTTGATCGTGTTTCTTCTTTGCGTGCGGAACCTACGATATGGGCAGCTAAATTCCCGCGTTTCATGGCACGCGCCATAGAGGACCCAATGAGGCCCAGACCAATAAAGGTCACTTTTTCAAACATTGGCGAAGTCATCTTCTCGCCCTTTCTTTTCGAACAATTCTTTTATTAGCCTTTGAAGTTACTTAAGACATCCAAAAGCAGGTTGTTTTCTTTCTCTGTACCGATGGTGATACGGATATATTCTGGTAATCCATAGCCACCCATCATACGGGTGATGACACCATTTTTATGCATATACTCATAGGCAGCTTGTGTCGTGTCAGCTTCACCAAATCCAGCGAGTAAGAAGTTACCTACAGACGGTGGCACTATTGCTCCTAACTTTTCTAACTCATTTGTTAGTTTAGGAAGCCAAAGGTTGTTATGTGCACGTGCCGTATCTGTATGTGCAAGATCTTCCATTGCGGCTACACCAGCTGCTTGAGACGGTGCTGTGGTATTAAAAGGACCACGCAACCGGTTTAACAAATCAGTGACTTGTGGTGATGCATAGCACCAACCAAGGCGAACAGCAGCCAATCCAAAGATTTTCGAAAATGTACGTGTCATAACTACATTCGGATATTGATCAACAAACTGGGATCCATCAGAATAATCATTAAGTTCCACATATTCTGCATAAGCAGAATCCAATACCAGTAAAACATTCTCTGGTATGCCTTCCACTAAGGTTCTCATTTCCTCAGTAGTTAGGTAAGAGCCTGTTGGGTTGTTTGGGTTCGCTATGAACACAATTTTGGTTTTTTCGTTTATACTATCCAGTACGGCCTGAACATCTGTACGTAAATTACTTTCAGGCGCTTGCACAGGGATCGCACCCACTTGTTTTGCATTGATAGGGTACATTAAAAAACCATGCTGCGAGTATAGCACTTCATCGCCCGGACCAGCAAAGATACGCGTCAGGAATGTTAAGATTTCGTCCGAGCCCGCACCACATGTGATTTGATCAGGACTAAGGCCAAAACGTTTTCCGATGGCATCTCGTAACTCTACCGCACCGCCTTCTGGATATCGATGGAGTTGTGTCGCAGCAGCTTGATAAGCTGCCACTGCCTTGTCACTTGGGCCTAACGGGTTTTCGTTAGCAGACAGGACAACTGGTTCTGCAATGCCGTCGACTTCATGGCTTCCAGGCACATAAAGTGGGCAATCGGCAATTCCAGGACGTGCAACTAATGGCATTTTAAATACTCCATCTTTTGAGTGTTTTTTTAATCGGGTTAGAGGTTAGGGTTGAAAATGATGAAAGACAAGTAGATTTGCGAGCTTGTTTGACAAGCCCGTTCCTAAAATTTCTTTCACATGAAAATAGGGAAGGACTATGCCTAAAGAACCGCTTTCGCATAATACCCAATGATATGGGTACGCATTACAGAATCACGAATCTCTAACTTTTCAATCGCTGGATGATCAGCTTCGATGAAACCGTCAAGTTCAACAAGATGTAACCAGCCTTCTGATGCAGTGCCAACAGATACTGTATCAAGAAACGGCTGTAATCCTGCGGCTTTCAGATAGGCCTGCAAACCATCACGACTTAATTGCTCACCTGTTTCTACGACAAGCATAGTGCAGTCGTCGCCTGTCGGGGCTAGTGGAATATCGGCAACGGCGAATACTTCTTCAACTTCACCACGTAATGATCCGGTTCCAGAGAAAGGTAAATGCCCGATAATCTTGGGGGCGTTAGGGACTAGTAATCCTGTCCACCAATCAAGAGAGTTCTTCTCTGTTGGTTTTGGAAGCACTGCTACACCCGAAGTACCTTCAAACACACGGTTTAAGGTATCGCGAATACTTCCATGCGCAGTGAGAGGAGTTTGAGCGCCAAATTGGTCACGGGCCATATCCCAGATCGCCTGATGGTTCTCATCAACATAAACGGCAATTGAGTAGCTGTTTTGAATTTGAGTGAAAGCCGCAATCATTTCTTGCCACATACGTGCTAGAGAAACGAATGGGAATGGACCCTTGTGACGCGATTTGAGGCGACGTAGCATATCCGCTTCACGTGCAGGACGAATGGGTAACTCATTGTTAGTGATACCTTTAGCCGCAGCCACGTTTGACACAACTTCCGCACGCTCCATGATTAGATCGTGAATATGATCATCAATCTCATCAATACGCTTACGTAATTCATCTAATGACGGTTGTGTCATTGTTTAATGCTCCAACTTATAATTTCCCAATCTTTATTGGTACAGGTTAGGTATCTTGAAATTAGATTAAAATCAAAAGAATTTTTAAAAAGAAATTAGTTAAGTGCAGAAAGAAAAGGAATATTGTTTTTCTTATATTACGATTAGGTCTTTTCTACGAAAACTACAGCTGTCAATATACTTTCCGCATCTTCAGTGTCACCGGAAAGAGGCATTATCAAGCATTCTGCATGATCTATACGTAGGTCGTTACCAATATATTCCATGCTTACCGCTAGAGCGGTATGTGTTTCCGCAGCAGTTTTTAAACATTTAAAAATATTCGTTGTTTCATTTTGGTGCGGGATTTCTGATAATTTTTGATGATGTCGGTTACTAACAGTGTGGGAATCTACAATTCCGCCGATAAGGTCATAGCGAAAATCTATTATTTTGCTTTGGTTGTCGCGAAGAATTTGCATCAGGGAAATATTTGGTAAGATGCGAATTATTTCTATTGGATCTATTTCTTTTCGGTGAGGGAGGTGGCCTGCGCTTTTTTTCAATAGCCAATAATCATAGGCATTCTTTAACTTTCCCGAAAGTGTCGTGAGATCAATTAAGTTTTCAAGATTTGTAGTCAAATTCTCTTCATCCAAATTGTATTATGGTTAAATACTATACAGCATAGAAACGTCATCGTCATGACTAAGTTCATATAAGTTTCTTTGAATTTTGCTAGCTTTTTAGAAAATGCTCCTCTATAACCGCGCCAAATAGACAGTATCAGACCTTTGCTTATGGGGATATAAGATTGGTTTCTTGCCACGGGATATGGCGCGATCATAGATAGGATTATTGCATTGAAAGAAAATATTCTCGGAATACCGGATAACGATCCGTTATCCTTACCCGTTCGCATTAAAACAGAAGTACTCGCCGGGTTAACCGTTGCATTGGCATTGGTGCCAGAGGCAGTTGCTTTTGCTTTTGTTGCTCAGGTTCATCCTTTGGTTGGTCTATATGCGGCCTTCATTGTTGGTTTGATTACAGCTGTCTTTGGTGGCCGTCCGGGGATGATTTCCGGGGCTACCGGCGCTCTGGCTGTTGTGATGGTGTCCTTGGTGGCGACACATGGTGTTGAATATCTTTTTGCCGCCGTTGTCTTGATGGGTATCTTACAGATTACTTTTGGCATCCTGCGTCTGGGTAAGTTTATTCGGATGGTGCCACATCCTGTTATGCTGGGTTTTGTAAATGGTCTGGCGATTGTTATTTTCCTTGCGCAGATGACGCAGTTTAAAGTGAAAGATACGGCGACTGGTCTAATGGATTGGATGGCTGGCGATACAATGACGCTGATGTTGGCATTGGTTGCATTAACAATGGCAATCATTTGGGCTGCGGGTAAATATGTGAAATTTATTCCGGCACCTTTGGCTGCCATCCTTGTCGTTTCACTTATTGTGATTTTTGGGGATTTACCAGTTCCACGAGTTGGGGATATGGCACAAATCGCAGGCGATTTGCCAGATTTCCATATTCCAATGGTACCATTCACTTTAGAAACCTTGTGGATCATTCTTCCTTATTCGGTCATTCTTGCTGCGGTTGGTTTGATTGAGTCACTTTTGACACTTAACCTTGTGTCCGAAATTACAGAATCTCATGGTGGGGCAAGTAAGGAATGCGTGGCGCAAGGTGCCTCCAACCTTGTAACAGGCTTCTTTGGCGGTATGGGCGGTTGTGCTATGATCGGTCAATCCATGATTAATGTGAAGTCTGGCGGTCGTACGCGTATTGCCGGTACGGTGGCTGCATTATTCCTATTGGCTTTTATTTTATTTGCGTCAGGGTTGATTGAACAAATTCCACTAGCCGCGCTGGTTGGTGTGATGTTTATGGTCGTGATTGGTACATTTGCCTGGAATTCACTTAAGATCATGACCAAGATTCCGAAGTCAGATGCTTTTGTAATCGTTCTTGTAACAGCAGTGACTGTGATTAGTGACTTGGCTGTTGCGGTAATTGTTGGTGTCATAGTTTCTGCATTGGTCTATGCATGGAATAGTGCAAAACATATGTCCGCACGTGAGGAGATAAATAAACAGGGTTCTAAAGAGTATCATCTCTTTGGTCCGCTCTTCTTTAGTAGTGTGACAAGTTTTAATGGTTTGTTTGATCCAAAGAATGATCCGGATGATGTGATTATTGACTTTAAAGGGTCGCGTGTCTGGGATCATTCAGGTTTACAAGCCATTGATGCGCTGGCTGAACGTTATCAACAAGAAGGTAAAACACTTCACTTGCGTCATTTAAGTGACGATTGTCGTCATTTGCTTAATAAGGCAGGAAATATGGTTGAGGTCTCTGTAATAGAAGACCCTCAATATGGTGTTGCTGTCGATTATGTCGAAGCATACCATGATCTGCCTGATGACAGTGAAAAGACAAAAGCATAACTTCTAATAAAGCCCGATCCATTGGATCGGGCTTTATTAGTTTATAACCGTCAGCTTCGGCCAGTAACGCTGCCAGTTCTTTTTTGATATTCTATTTATGAAAACATAATTTAGGTCGGATTTGAATTTGTGAGTTGGTTTAAGAACCAGATTATAGATGTCCTCAAGGCCAAAAGGGGCGATGATTTCTAGTTGGTTGTGTTTGTTTAGTCGAATACCAACTGAGGTGCATGTTTCAACCCAATAACGCATCGCATCTTCTGTATCTTTATAAGGTTGATCTTTATTTCGTTTATGCATGACCGCTTGGTTCTTAACTGACCAATCTCCCAGATTAGAAGTGATACCATGTGTTGTATTATTCAGTCGTATCTCAAGTTCTTGTGCATTCAGATTACATGTTGGATCGAAATAAAGGACATCAATATCACTCTTGTAATGATAGCCTCTAAATCCATGCATATGATCCCAGATCTTATTTCTTATAAAGCCTGCTCCAATCCAGCTATCTTTCAAATTAAGAGATTGATGAGTTTTAAGTGCGTCCATTCTCATAGGATCGTTTGTGATCAATTCTATTGTTTTTGCTAAGAGCTTCATATTTACTATTACCTAGTGCGACTTTCTTTGATGAACCCATATTATATGAATTAGAAGGAGGGAAGAATAAGAAAAAATATCTTAGATGATTTGTAATTCAG
>NZ_SMMC01000088.1:8280-8350 GCF_009711445.1 Curvivirga aplysinae
AAGTTTTAAAAGCGCAGTTTTCTGCGGATTTCATATTTTTTTCAAAAAAAGTGTAAAAAGTTTTAAAAAA
>NZ_SMMC01000154.1 GCF_009711445.1 Curvivirga aplysinae
TTGCGAAAAATATGAGTTCGTTGATTTTTATACCTAATTCGCCTTGAAAGAGTATAACTTTCCCCGTTAATGTTATAAATCACTTTCAGCAGAAGTTAAAAAGGTGATCCTTTTATATGACCGTTTCTTCAAACGAAAATAATGAAAAACACCAAGAAGAAAACGGGTTTGTTGAGATACTCAACCAGAAAGCGACAAAAGAAACAATTTTTCAATCTCAGAAAGCTGAACGGCTTTATAACTGGTGGTGTTCCTTTCACCCAAACTGTCCAACCATAGATAATTTTGATATTTTACATCATATCCATGACGCTGGTGAGTTTTTCCTCTATAAGGTTATTTCACGTGATGAATATGAAATTCGTCTCAATGGAGAAGTAGCCTCAGATATTATTCGCAAACAATATAGTGGAGTAACGGTCAGCGCGGAAACCGCGAAAGATGACCCTCATCTATTATCCCTGATCCCATATTTACAACAGATATATGATGATAAAGAACCTTATGTATGTACAGGTAAATTCCGTGATCGCCTTGATCGTTTACGCCATTTCCAATCAATTGACTGCCCGCTCTTGGATGAGAACTCAAAGGTGGTTCAAATCATTGGTATTCTTGAAGCACTCGATTAATGAAACATGATCGCATAATCCGAGACGGTGTTGATGGGCGCAAAAACCTTTCACAGCTCATCTCCGTTACTGAATATCAAGTAATACCCGATATACGGTTCAACTCTAAAAAAGTAGAGAGCCTATATGATTGGTGGCATTCCCATCAAACAGATACCCCCAGAAAATCGTCTTTTGACATAGTAGATCATATAAAAGATGCGGAGGGATATTTCTTATATTCTGTCATTGCAGATGATGAGTTTTATGTGCGCGTGCTTGGTGAAAAAGCAATTGACCTTCTTGGTAATCGCTACACAAATGTCCGCATTAATAGAGAAGCAGCTAAAGTGGATGCACATCTGGATGCACTTATAACTTATCTACAGAAAATCTTAAAAAATAAGACCGCTTTTTGGTGTGAAGGTGAATTTATAGATCAATATGGACGTAAACGAAGATTTCAATCTATCGATTGCCCACTTTGGGACAACGCAAATAATATCTCACATATCGTTGGTGTGATGGAGGCGATTTAAGACACCTCCATTTAGCTTACGCATTCACATCAACAACTACACGTCCCTTAACTTTACCTGCAAGAATATCCCCACCTAACGATGGAAGATCAGATAGAGTTGCATCCACAACCATTTCCTCTAATTTATCCATAGGAAGATCCTTTGCGATACGTTCCCATGCCCGAAGACGATCGTCATAAGGACGCATCACTGAATCAATCCCCAATAAATTAACACCACGTAATAAAAACGGAATTACTGTGGCAGGTAATCCAGCCCCACCAGCCAAGCCAACTGCAGCAACCGAAGCACCATATTTCATTTGTCCTAATACTCGCGCAAGCATGGCACCACCGACCGCATCAACGCAACCAGCCCATGTTTCGGTTTCCAAGGGCCTTTTCGTCGTCTCATTTATTTCTTCACGTGCAACGATCTGAGTAGCCCCAAGGGATTTCAAATAATCAGCTGTTTCAGGACGTCCTGTTACACCTGCCACTTCATGACCAAGTTTCGCTAAAATCGCCGTTGCAACAGATCCAACACCACCTGCAGCACCTGTAACCAAAACAGGACCATCACCTACTTTTAAACCATGATCTTCAAGTGCCATGACAGATAGCATAGAGGTAAAACCCGCAGTCCCAACAGCCATTGCCTGTTTCGGGGTAATCCCATTTGGTAAAGGCACCAACCAATCCGCCTTCACCTTGGCTTTCTGGGAATAACCGCCCCACCAAACCTCACCAACCCGCCAACCCGTCAGAACCACCTTATCACCTGCTTTATAGCGGTTATCTTCAGACGTTTCGACGGTACCAACAAAATCAATACCCGGGATATGAGGATAGTTTCGCACCAATCCGCCATTACCAGTTAGACATAAGCCGTCTTTATAATTCACTGTGGAATATTCAACTGCGACAGTCACATCACCATCAGATGGAAGTTGAGTCTCACCCAGTTCCTGAATTTCAGCCGATACCTTACCTTCATCATCTTTATTCACAATTAATGCGTTAAACATTGAATTCTCTCCCCTTTTCCAACTTATAAATGGCGCGCTTTCTCACGTAACTTGAATTTTTGAATTTTACCTGTCGCAGTCTTTGGTAAATCTTCAAACAAAATCGTTTTTGGCATTTGGAAACCTGCTAAATGCTCCCGACAGAATTTAATTAATTCATCCTCCGTAACATCTTCACCTTCTTTCAATTCAATAAAGGCGCAAGGTGTTTCCCCCCATTTTTCATCTGGGCGAGCGACGACTGCAGCCAGACTAACAGCTGGATGTTTAAATAGAACCCCCTCAACTTCGACGGATGAAATATTCTCTCCACCAGAAATAATAATATCTTTAAGACGATCCCGAATTTCTGCATAACCGCTAGGATGCATGACGGCTAAATCGCCAGAGTGGAACCACCCATCTTTAAAGGCCTCAGCAGTGGCTTCGGGGGCCTTTAAATAGCCTTTCATCACGGTGTTACCACGAAGCTGAATTTCCCCCAACTCTTCACCATCACGTGCAACTGGCTCGCCAGTTTCAAGATTGACAATACGCATTCCTTCCATCATCGGAAAGACAACACCTTGCTGGGCTTTGATTGCGGCTTGATCTTTGAAATTCAACCCATCCCATTGGTCTTGCCATACGCATTCAAGGACATGTCCAAATGTCTCTGTAAGGCCATAAACCTGTGTAATATCAATACCAAGCTTTTGGACTTTCTCAATAACGGCCGCAGGTGGTGGTGCGCCAGCGGTCATCGCGTGAACTTTATTATGTAAAGGCTTGCGCTGTTCATCGGTTGCGTTGATCAACATAGATAAAACGATAGGAGCGCCCCCAAAATGGGTAACTTTATTTTTTGATAATGCGGTATAAATATCGCCGGGATCCACATATCTCAGACAGACGATTGTGCCCGCAAGTGCGGTCATTGTCCAAGCATGTCCCCATCCATTACAATGAAACATTGGTACGACATACAGATATGTTGGATGATTTTGCATGTTCCAGCCGGGAATTGTCCCCATCGCCATCAAATACGCACCGCGATGATGATATACGACGCCTTTCGGCCGTCCACTGGTACCGGAAGTATAATTTAAGGCCAGACTATCCCATTCATCATCAGGCATCTGCCAATTAAAATCAGCATCGCCGCTGGCAACAAAACTTTCATAATCAATATCGCCCAGCTTATTGTCTTCACCAGAAACTTCAGGCGCCAAACCATCAACGATATCAATAATTTTTAAATCCTTATTCTCACATTCATTCAAGGCATGCTTCACAGAAAGTGAGAATTGACGATCAACAATTAGAATTTTAGTTTCTGCATGATCAAAGATATAAGCCAATGTGTCATGCTCAAGCCTCATATTTATCGTATTCAAAACGCCACCAGCCATAGCCACGGCGAAATGCGCTTCAAACATGGGCGGAATATTCGGTGAAAGTATTGAAACCACCTCACCCTTTTTAAGACCTGCTTTCTTTAAAGCCGATGCAAATCTTACACAACGTTCATATGTTTCCGCCCAAGTATATTTCTTATCGCCGTAAATGACTGACGTTCTATCTGGAAAGACATCTTTCGTGCGCACAAGAAAAGATATAGGTGATAAAGGTACATAATTTGCCGGATTTTTTTCTAATCCTTCAGTTGCGTTCACTGCAGATCCCATTACGCAAACTCCCTATTGTTTTATTTTTTGGAATGAGCCCGATCTTTTATCGTCGAGCTCTTTTCCCGTATTAAATTTATTTTATATTAAAGCTCTGGCACTTCAAACGGAAGATCACAAATCTTGGCTTGTCTTGGGCCGTCAGGTGTTTGAACAGTCACAGATTGACCTGTTTCACAAAAATCAATTTCAATCATACCATTTGCTATATTATTTTTAAGCGCAGGCGAATAACAAGCCGATGTTACATTTCCTGCAAACTTGCCATCAACTTCAACAGGCCACAGTCCAGAACAGGCCGTTTTCAACTCACCATCAATCACTAATCCCCGAATACGGCGTTTTACACCTTCTTCCCTAATTTTAAGCAACGCTTCTTTACCAATAAAATCAAAACCTCCATCAAGATGGCAATATTGATCTAATCCGCATTCAAGAGGATTATTTTCGGTTGTAAAATCATTCCCGTAAGAAAACAGTCCCCCTTCAATACGTTCAATCAGGTTAGGATTTCCCGGTCCGATGTTAAACTCTTTCCCGGCGTCCCAAAGAGCATCCCATAGTGCTTCACCCAGAGAAAAATCGGTTAAGTAAATTTCAAAGCCGCCTTGCTTACTCCAACCAGAACGCGCAACAGGCATCTTCACCCCCTGAAACTCTAGCTCTTCAAAACGGAAAAAGCGGATATCGCGCACTTGTTCGCCAAAAACTTTTGCCACAACATCGTCAGCTTTTGGACCTTGAACAGCAAGTGGAAATACATCTGGTTCTGTAACATCCACATTTAAATTCATGCCATATGCCAAACCTTTTGCCCAAAGTAAAAGATCGCTATCTGCAATGGATAACCAAAACTTATCTTCAGCCAACTTCAAAATAATAGGATCATTCAACATGCCACCGTCTTGGTTAACGATAGGGGCATATACTCCCTGCCCCACAACTGCCTTTTGCAGATTACGCGGTGTCATTAATTGAGCCAGTTTTGCGGCATCTGGGCCCTGCAATTGCACTTGTCGTTCACAAGTCACATCCCAAATTTGCACAAATTCTCGCAAATGCCAGTAGTCAGCTTCTGCACTTTCACGAAACTGAGTTGATAACAAAGTACGATTGTAAACCGTATATCCCTTAACCCCACATTCACTTACACGGTTGGAATAAGGAGTTGATCGAGTACGACGGGAAATCGCAAGAACGGGTTGAGACATTATTTTTCTCCAAAGCAGGCTAATCTTATTCATATAAATCTATATCCAAGTTTACTTAAAAGGAGAAGTATGTTTAATTTTTCTTCATTATTATTTTTTTCAATAACGTGATTCCAAATGAAACAACTTCCGCCACTTAGAGCCATTCGTGCATTTGAAGCATGTTATCGATTACGCAGTTTCACACGTGCGGCAAATTCCCTGAATGTGCAACAACCCGCGGTCAGTCATCAAATCAGAAATCTGGAAGATGATTTACAAACCAAACTATTTACCAAACATGGCGCGGCTATTGTACCAACCGATGAGGCAGATTCCTATTATGAAGCGATCGCCGCAGCCCTAAATGATATCGCGACTGCCAGTGAGCGTTTAAGAAGCAACAATCGAAACGATAGCGAAATCTCACTTGCCACCTATCCCGGCATCGCAGCCTATTGGTTATTACCCAAAACTCAATTACTTCGCGAAAAATATCCTGATCTGATCATGCGGGTAACGACAATGGAAAAAAATTCCGACATTCTTCTGGAAAATGTGGATTGTGCAATTGTCTTTGGTGATGGCAATTGGAAAGGCTTTCAGGCCGTAAAATTAATTGATGAAGCAGTTATTCCCGTTGCCGCCCCAAAAGTCGCCGAACAATATCAACATTTATCGGGTAAAGACCTATTAGAAAAAGGTCCCATCATCTATCTAGAAGATGAAGAAGAAAGATGGCTTGGCTGGAAAGAATGGGCCGGTAAACTTGCGCCTGAATATGGAAAAATCAACAAGCTAACCTCGACCTCAAATTATGGACTTGCCATTAACCAAGCCTTGCTAGGGCATGGCATTGCCTTAGGATGGACGGGTGTCGTAAAGGATTTCGTAGAAACTGGTGCTCTCGTACCGCTTAATTTTCCAATCATGCATACAAATAACGGATACTACTTGGTCGCCAAGGAAGATTTTTTCAACACTGAAATGAGTGAAAATTTGTTAAATCTGTTAAGAGATCAATTAACGACAGTTTCTTAGACAACATTAATAGTTTAATTTGGACACAAAAAAACCGCTCAAGCATTTCTGCGAGCGATTTTAAAATTGGCATCCCCTACGGGATTCGAACCCGTGTTGCCGCCGTGAAAGGGCGGTGTCCTAGGCCTCTAGACGAAGGGGACATATTTTGTTTACAGCCTTAACTTTGCTGTGAGAGTTGATTTAAAGATTTCGCCCCTAATGGTCAACCCTCTTTTATTGATATTTCTTCTCTTTTGATAAATTAATTCCACTTCCCGACCTCTTCTTTGGCATTAGATTTGCATTATCGGTAAGTGAGAAGATGTAATTAGGCAAATACTGCCCGGACTTTGGTTCGATAGAGGAAGTAAATATGGTATCGGATTATTCATTTACGTCAGGCATTACAGCAATGAGAGCCCATTCGCGATCTCTTGCTGCGATTGCTGACAATGTTGCGAACCTGAATACTGCTGGTTTTAAGCATACGCAAATTCACACTCAATCTCTGACAAATGAGTCAAGATACGGTAGTGTTTATGGAAATTATAGCGGAACATCCGGCGTGGTGTTTAATCGATATGCTGCTGAAGGCACAACTATTTCCACTCAAAGCCCGCTTGATGGCGCACTTATGGGAAAAGGGTTCTTTATTACGAGCGATGCTTTAACTGGTGGCCAAAATTACCTGACAGCAGCAGGACAGTTCGACATTCAACTTGAACAAGATGGTTCAGGTGCTAGCTATATAAAAGACGGTTCTGGCAATTATCTTTTAGGTTGGGATTACAATCCGGCAACAAGCACCTTTAATACGGGCAATGACCTAGCCTCCGTTGGCCCCATTCGTGCGGATCGCTTTAGTACCACATATGCAGCAGTAGCGACCTCTGAAGTTAGTGTTGGGGCTAACTTATCTGCTGATACAGCTGTTGGAGAATCTCAAACAATCAGCTTTGGTGTTCTGGATGGTAGTGGCGATGCTGATGGAATTAATGACGGTCAAAACATCAACATGGTATTTACCAAATCAGCCACACCAAATATCTGGGATGTCACGATCACAGGAGATGGCGGTACCGTAAGCAATACGCCCTTCCAGGTAGAGTTTGATTCTACAGGGTCTCAGATGTCTATCGTCGGCAGCACCAGTACATCTCTTAATGTATCCGTAAACTGGGCAAATTCCGGTGCATCGAATACATTTAGTTTAAATCTTGGTAACTTCACACAATTTGCGGGTGCAAACACCCTTGATGACATTAATACGAATGGCTTTAGTGAGGGCGTTTTAGGCAGTACATATTTTGGTGATGAGGGTATCGTATATGGCAAATTTACCAATGGTGCCACACGACCTGTAGCAAAAGTTGCTATAGGTGATGTTCGCAATGCGGAAGGTTTAAATGCAGTTTCGGGCACCCATTTTGAAACCACCGGCCAATCCGGTGAGATCACGGTCTATGATCCAGAAGTAACAACACGTGCTCGATTTGTAGCAGGTGCCTATGAAGGCGCATCCACAAATCTAAATGCTGAATTTAGTAACATGATCACGACACAACGGGCATATAGTTCAGCCGCAACGACGATCCGAACAGCGGATGAAATGATGCAAACAGTCTCCAGACTGAAATAGTAAATAGTTGAATTAGGCAGGCGCCGCGTCTTCAATCATGATTTGAACGGAGTCGCGTCCCTGCCAACTATCAATCTGCAATCGTCCTGCCAAATGTACAGGTAATCCGTGATTTGCAGACAACAGCAGGTCACCCAAATTTTGATCCGCACATCGAAAAGCAATTGCTTTGATCCAGTTACCACCGCCAGAACTGCTGACCTGACAACTTACATGATCAGCCCCCACAATACGTGGCTTGATAATTTTTACGTTCTCCAGAACAAATTTTGGCGTTGCATTTCCTGCTCCAAATGGTGCCAGCTGATCCAGCGTCTTCACTAAATCAATCGTTGCTCCGCTGGCTTGCAAACAGCCATCAACCGTTAAGGTCGGTACCATTTCCATTTCTGAAACTTGCTTGGAAATTCTTTCATTTAAGTAATCACGAAATTCATCACTTAACGCTTCTGTGACTGTAAATCCCGCAGCCATTTTATGGCCACCACCATTCAGTAATAAATCTGATTGATGTGCAGCAATTACATGTGCACCGAGATCAACCCCATCCACAGACCGACCCGATCCTTTTCCCACACCGTTTTCAATAGCCACAACACAAGCCGGTGCACCGTAACGTTCCTTCAAACGACTTGCAACAATCCCAATCACCCCGGCATGCCAACCTTCAGATGCCACATAGATTAGGCTGTCTTTTTCACGCCCTTCACGCTCAACCATCTCAATGGCCTGTTCCAAACATGCCGCTTCAATTTCTTTACGTTCTGCATTAAAACCATCGAGTTGCCGCGCAATCGCAAGAGCTTCTTGTGGTGTATCACTTGCAAGCAAACGGCTACCAAGGGCTGCCTCCCCAACACGTCCGCCCGCATTAACACGTGGCCCCATTTGGAAGCCTAAATGATAGGCACTTGGCGGGCCATCCACCGCAGACACATCTGCCAAAGCCTTCATACCAGTATTACGACGACCTGCCATAACCTTAAGACCTTGGGATACAAAAGCACGGTTTACCCCTTTGAGAGGGACCACATCACAAACGGTTCCCAGAGCAACCAAATCTAGCAGCAGACGAATATCAGGCTCTTTCTTGTCACCAAAGAAACCGACATCACGTAACGCACGATTTAATCCAACGACCAATAAAAACACAACGCCCACAGCAGCCATATGCCCATGTGGACTTGCATCATCTAGTCGGTTTGGATTTACCACAGCAATCGCATCCGGCAAATGCGCTTCGGCAGCATGGTGGTCCATAACCACCATATTAAGTCCCGACTTTGACGCTTTACCTAAAACATCGAAAGCCGTAATACCGCAATCAACGGTAATAACTGTTGAATATCCCTGCTCTTTCAACTTCATTAGAGCTGGCAAATTTGGCCCATAACCTTCCGACATACGATCAGGAATATAGACCCCCATATCAAGACCAAGCATATTAAAGTAACGTTTTAAAACCGCACTTGAAGTCGCACCATCTACATCATAATCACCAAAGACGGCGATTCTATTACCCGACTGGATTTCCCCCACAAGATGATTAATCGCCTTATCCATGTCGACAAGATGAGATGGATCAGGCAACAGAGTTTTAAGAGATGGATTTAAAAAGTCTTCGGCTTGATCTAATCCGATGCCACGAGCTGACAGAATACGCCCAACAATATCCGGTAAAGAAAAACGCTGGCATAAAGCCAGCGATTCTCGTTCATTACCTTCACGTAATTCCCAACGTTGACCGGAAATTGATTTTTCAATACCTAATAACGGGGAATTCACAGTCATGGCTTACCACTTCACCCATGTTTTACGAGAAAAGTTATGTTCAGCTTCGATCTTACGAACTGTGCCAGATTTGGAACGCATAATAAGTGTTTGCGTAATTGCTTTATGTGGTAATACACGAACACCTTGCAACATGGAACCGTCTGTCACACCAGTGGCAGAGAACATAACATCGCCTTTTGCCATGTCTTCCATTTTGTAAACGCGATCAAGGTCAGTAATACCCCATTTTGCTGCACGTGCTTTTTCATCATCATTACGGAACAACAAACGACCTTGAATTTGACCGCCAATACAACGTAATGCTGCTGCTGCTAAAACGCCTTCCGGTGCGCCACCAGAACCAATATACATATCAACGCCTGTAGATGGATCAGATGTAGAAATCACACCAGATACGTCACCATCACCAATCAACATGATACGTGCACCACAAGCACGAACTTGTTCGATAATCTCTGCATGACGCGGACGGTCCAAGATGCAAACCAACATCTCTTCCATTTCTTTGTCTTTTGCTTTTGCGAGATTACGTAAGTTTTCTTCCGGCGTCGCATCAATATCAACAATACCGTCTGGCAATCCACCACCCACAGCAATTTTTTGCATATAAGTGTCAGGTGCATTCAGGAAACAACCCTCTTCTGCCATAGCAATAACCGCTAAAGCATTTGGGCCGCCTTTGGCTGTAATGGTTGTGCCTTCAAGTGGATCAAGTGAGATATCAACTTTAGGACCTGTGCCTGTACCAACTTCTTCGCCGATGTAAAGCATAGGCGCTTCGTCACGCTCACCTTCACCAATTACAACTGTACCTTGGATATCCATCGCGTTTAATGCTGTACGCATTGCGTCAACAGCCGCTTGGTCTGCTGCCTTCTCGTCCCCTTTACCAATCCAACGAGAGGATGCCAAAGCTGCTGCTTCTGTCACACGGCAAGCTTCCAATGCAAGGTTACGTTCTGTAATAGCCATTTTAAATTTTCCTTAAACCTGATGCTCAGTTTTTAAATTCTGAGCAGTCTATACATGAAGTCTTCCAAGATTTCATGCTTTTTGTGCATATATTTCCCAAAAACTTTAAAGGTTTAGTTTTCTGTGAATTTTTCAATGCGGATCATGCAAGGTTTCCCCTGAACCTCATCCAAAGCTTCCATCTTTGCCAGAGCACGACTAACCGCAGCTTCATTTGTTTCATGAATGGTCATAACAACAGAAACGGCTGAGCCCGGAGCGCGACCACGTTGCAACATAGCCTCAATAGACGCATCCTCTTCTTTAAGAATACGCGTCACATCTGCCATAACACCCGGTTTATCAATCACTTGAAGACGGATGTAGCAAGACCCACTATGATTATCCATGCTCAATGTAGCTTTTTCCACTAAGTCACCTGCAGCAATGCCAAATGCAGGTGCAATTCGACCTGTAGCAATGTCAACAATGTCAGCCACAACTGCGGACGCTGTTGGTCCTGCACCTGCACCACGACCTTGGAGAACAGTTGTTCCAACAAAATCACCTTCGGTTACAACCGCGTTATAGACACCTTCTACACCTGCGATCGGCTTATCTGCAGGCACCATCACTGGATGCACGCGTTGGAAAATACCATTATCGCCATTTTCCGCGATACCAAGTAGCTTAATTTTATAACCAAGTTCAGATGCATATTCGATATCAGTCGCAGATACATGACGAATACCTTCTACATGCATGCCATCAAAATCGACCTTGGTCCCAAAGGATAACGAAGCAAGTAACGCCAGTTTATGTGCCGCATCCACGCCATCAATATCAAAGCTTGGATCAGCTTCCGCATAACCAAGCTCTTGTGCTTCAGATAATACATCTGCGAAATCGCGACCTGTTTCACGCATTGTGGTTAGGATATAGTTGCAAGTTCCGTTTAAGATGCCATGCAAAGAGGAAATCTTGTTCCCTGCTAATCCTTCACGGATGGATTTAATCACAGGAATACCGCCTGCAACGGCCGCCTCATAGGTCAAACCAACTTTTTTTTCTTCCGCCAATTGCGCAAGTTCAAAACCATGATGTGCCATCAATGCTTTGTTAGCAGTCACTACATGCTTACCCGAATTTAAAGCAGCCTCTACAGCAGCTTTTGCTGGGCCGTCAGAACCGCCAATAAGTTCTACATAGATATCTGCGTCCGCCTCACGTGCCATTTCAACAGCATCATCAAACCAAGTAAAACCAGAAAGATCACATCCACGATCGCGATTGCGATCACGTGCAGATACTGCAGTTACCGTAATTTGACGACCAGAACGTGTTGTTAAAACATCAGCATGTTCAGCCAACAAATTAACGGTGCCCGCCCCCACAGTACCTAAGCCTGCAATTGCGATTTTCACTGGTTTGCCATCTTTACTCATGTGATTTTTCTCTTTTTAACTAAAGTTATAAATTCCGCTATTTTAATATTAAAAGACCATACGATTTTATTTTAATCTGTTAGCAGGTCTTTCATGTTACGAATGGCTTGTCGGATTCGTTGCGTATTTTCAACCAAACCAAATCTTACATGACCATCGCCATATTCACCGAAGCCCACACCAGGAGCTACAGCGACCCCTGCCTTATCAAGCAGCAGTTTAGAAAATTCCAACGATCCCATTTCCTTATATTTATCTGGAAGTGGTGCCCAAGCAAACATAGATGCTTCGGGCGATGGAACATCCCAACCAATTTTTGCCAACCCATCAATCAAGACATCGCGGCGTTCTTTATATAAGGCACGAACTTCGTCCACGCAATCTTGAGGGCCATTCAATGCCGCAGTCGCAGCCACCTGAATTGGCGTAAAAGCACCATAATCCACATAGGATTTCACACGTCCCAAAGCCGCCACAAGCTTTTTATTGCCGGCCGCAAAACCAACCCGCCAACCCGGCATCGAATAAGTCTTAGAAAGAGATGTGAATTCAATAGCAATATCCCGCGCGCCCTTCACTTCCAAAACAGATGGCGGAGGCGTGTCGCCGAAGTAAATCTCGGAATAGGCGATATCAGATAAAATATAGATGCCGTGGAATTTACAGAAATCCACAACCTCTGAATAAAAGTCCAACCCTACACAATGCGCCGTCGGGTTTTGTGGGAAATTCAATACCACAGCCAAAGGTTTTGGAATGGAGTGCTTCACTGCGCGGTCTAATTCACGCATGAAGTTTTCTTGAAAATTCGCTTCGCCACCGCCCGCAGGCATGTGGCGAATGACGCCACCTGCAATAATAAATCCAAATGTATGAATCGGATAAGTCGGATTAGGAGAAAGAATAACGTCACCAGGGCTGGTAATCGCTTGTGCTAAATTTGCCAAACCTTCCTTGGAGCCAAGCGTTACAATCACTTCACTTTCAGGATCAAGTTCCACATTAAATCGACGTGCGTAATATCCTGCTAACGCCTTACGCAATCCCGGAATACCGCGGCTTACTGAATATCGATGCGTACGTGGGTCTTGAATCGCTTCAACCAACTTATCGACAATATGCTGAGGTGTCGGGCTATCAGGATTCCCCATACCAAAGTCAATGATATCTTCCCCTCTCGCTCGGGCCGCGGCTTTCATAGCATTTACTTCAGCAAATACATATGGGGGCAGCCTTTTAATGCGATGGAATTCTTCAATCATCGTCTCTTTTTCACCTCGATTTAAGTTTAAGTAGGAATTGTTAGTTTAAGAAATAGATTTCGGCACGTCGGTTATAGGCATGATCCAAGTCCGTATCACCTAAACGAGCCGGGTCGTTTGCACCACGGGCATCCATTAGGATCATATCAGCAGGAACACCTAACGCCTTCAATGTCTCAGTCACATTTACAGCACGATCTAAAGATACTTTATAGTTCACAAGCGCAGGATTTGTGACACGCGGCGACACGGGTATAGATGCATGTCCAATAATCGCAACGCCAGTTGCACCATTTCGCACATATAAATCAGCCACTTGACCTAGAACAGCTTTATCATTCGCACTTAAAACCGCATTGCCAATGGAATAATATAACGTCGCGATATGCGTTCCATTACTTGCAGCTTCCTCGGCACGGTTAGCAGAAATTGCTGCGACAGCTTCTTCAGATGCCTGTACGTTTGGCACATCAACAACTGTACCTGCATCCGTGTTTTGAGCACTAACAGTAGGTCGTACAACAACTTGTTTTTTTGCGGCTTCAACCGCAGGTGCCGGAGTTGCAGGAACCGGTGCAGGAGCTGGCTCAACTGGTTTAGGCGCAACTTGAGCTACATTTGATGTCGACTGCCCCGTTGTCGCTACCGGAACGGCTACCGCATTACTAGGTTTAGAAGTAATCTTCGGCTCAACCGGAGTTGGGGCTGGCTTGGGCGCTTCCGCAACTGGTGATGGTGCAGTTGTTGTCGCCGATTTAGCAACAGTTTCGCTACTTGCCACAGGTGGAGTAGCTGGTGCAGACACATCTTCTTGCACGGGTTGAGGCGCCTGAATAGGTGTTTCATTTGTTGGAATAGATTGCGACCGGATAACTTGATCGCTGTATTGTGCGTTTTGATTATCCGCAACTAATCCTGACTGCAATGCGTCAAAATCACGTTTCAACTCAGGTTCTTCAGGGCGTTCCGGCACAGTTCCGACAGCAGGAAATTCTTCATCCTCACCAGGAATAGATTGGTCCTCTTCTTCGGTGGAATCGCTAAACCAGCCACCAGACACACCATCCACAACATCCTGTGTTGTGTTTGTACATGCATTTAATGATAATAAAATAGCTGTTGAAACAGCCAGAATCTGGATTTTTTTCATCGTTTCCCACCGAGCCAAAAAGGAGGTATCAAATTTCAATTGATGCGTATCATAGATAACACACATTGCGGGGGCAATAACGGATTGATGAAATTTAAAAAAACCTAAACATAATCTAATTAAGATCAAAAAGATAAAATCTTTGTTTCAACGATTGAGTTTCAAAAACGACCATGTTTCAATGAACATAATTCGACTTTGATACAGCTAAAAACTGCAGGGATATTTTGGGGAATTTATGATGGCGGATAAAGACGAAACTAACATGGATTACATAAGTGAGTATCTAGCCACCTTGTTTCCTGATCTGGAAGAAAAGTTTGATCCACAAATTTGGGCAGATAACTGGTCGAAATTGCAAGAGCATAGTCATACGACGATGAAAGAGATAATCGAATCCAGTCAAACTAATATGGATAAAACCTCTTCTCAATATCAAGAGATGGCCGACCCTTTCAATCTTGGGACTGCTTTTTTGAGTTGGACTCAAAATATGATTCAAAATCCTGAAACTCTCATTAAAACACAAACAGAATATTGGCAGAACATGCTAAGTCTTTGGCAACAAACCGCGGAACAGATGATGGTGAGTGAAGACGGTAATCTTGGCAATCCGATCTCTGTCATTGAACCCGACGCAGGTGACCGCAGGTTTTCCGACCCAAGCTGGAACGAGAACGCAATTTTCAATTTATTGAAACAATCCTACCTCCTTACCGCTAACTGGATGCATAAAACCGCAGAAACAGTTGAGGGAGTGGATGATCACGATGCACAAAAAATAGAATTTTTTACCCATCAAGTAACTGATGCAATTTCGCCGACAAACTTTTGGGCCACAAATCCTACTGTTCTTAAAGAAACAATGGAAACCAACGGTGAAAATCTTATTCGTGGATTTGACAACCTCGTCTCTGATTTAGATAAAGAAACAGGAAAACTTAAAATTTCAATGACTGACCCGGAAGCTTTTTCAGTTGGTGAAAATCTAGCAACGACTGAAGGTAAAGTTATTTTTGAAAACGACTTAATGCAATTGCTTCAGTATAGCCCAAAGACTGACAGCGTCTTCACGAAACCATTATTGATTGTGCCTCCTTGGATCAACAAATTTTACATTCTTGATCTTGGTCCTAAGAAATCATTCATCAAATATGCTGTGGAGCAAGGCCATACTGTCTTTATCATATCATGGGTAAATCCAGATAGCAGTCTACGTGATAAAGGATTTGAAGATTATATGCTTCAAGGTCCACTTGCCGCATTAGATGCCATTGAGAAAGCAACAGGTGAAAAATCTGTTAATACGATTGGGTATTGTATTGGCGGCACACTTTTGTCCGCAACGCTTGCCTATATGTCCACAAAAGATGATAAACGGATCTCAAGTGCTACTTTTTTCACGACACTCACCGATTTCGAAAATGCAGGAGAGTTAAAGGTCTTTATCGATGAAGAGCAAATTTCCAATATCGAAGCATCAATGGAAGAAAACGGCTATCTAGATGGTAGTGAAATGGCAATGACATTCAATATGTTACGTCCAAACGATCTTATCTGGTCTTTTGTCATCAATAACTATCTGATGGGTAAACAACCCTTCCCGTTTGATCTTCTTTATTGGAATTCTGATAGCACACGTATGCCAGAAAAAATGCATAGCTATTATTTACGCAATATGTATTTGGAAAACAATTTGATAAAACCAAATTGTCTCACCTTAGCAGGTGAAAATATCGATCTTGGAAAGGTTAAAACACCTTGTTTCATCCTATCGACCAAAGATGACCATATCGCCCCATGGCAGGCAACCTATTCAATTGTGAATGCTTTTTCCGGTCCTGTAAAATTTGTCTTGGCTGGATCTGGGCATATTGCTGGCGTTATCAATCCACCCGGTGAAAAAGAAAAATACGGCTATTGGTCCTATGATCCACGTAGTAAAATTGAGGAACCAGAAGATTGGTTTTCCAAATCCAAGCTAACTGCAGGATCATGGTGGCCTGAATGGCAAAAATGGATTTCGCGTAAAGCTGGTAAGAAAGTGGATGCGCGCATTCCCGGTACAGGTAAATTAACAGCCATTGAAGATGCACCTGGCCGTTATGTAAAAACCCGCCTTTAATCCTTTAGCTTCAAAGTTAAAAAAATAAAAGAAAACCCCGGAAGTCAAACTTCCGGGGTTTTTGATCTTTCGATAAAATCTTAGATTAAGATTTCATACGTGCGTTGGTTGGGTCATATAGAGACTTCATACCAACAGCCTCAACTTTGATCGGGAACTTCTGGTTGAAGTATTCGATTTCAAGCTCACGGCCTTCTTCACAGTAATCTTGTGGCAAATAACCCAGAGCAATGTTTTTGCCAACAGATGGACCATAAGCCAAACTTGTTGTGAAAGAACGACGACCTTTAGAGTCAATCAACACTTCGTTTGTGCGTGGGTCGATGATTGGGCAGTTACCCATCATGAAGCGCGCAACACCGTCTTGGTCAACATTGTCTGTTACAGTCATTGTACACAACATTGCAACTTGATGTTCAAGTTCACGTTGGGAGATATTTGCATCCTTACCACGGAAGTCAGCAGCTTTAACTTTTGGACGTGCCAAACCAGCTTCCAACAAGTTGTAATGAGACAACAAGTCCGCATTTTGTAGACGCAAGCTTTTCTCTAGACGACGGCTGTTTGCATATGTTTCCACACCGATTGGTGTAATACCAACTTCGCGGAACATATCCCATAATGCCAAACCATAAGACATAGAGAAGTGAAGCTCCCAACCTTGCTCACCAACGTAGGAAATACGGAAACCTTTAACCGGAATACCACGCAAAGTGAAGTCTTTACATGCACCGAAACCGAAGTTTTCGATGTCAAGACCAGCAGGGTTGTCAGCCAATTTCTTCAATGTTTCACGTGCGTTAGGACCCCAAACACCGATACAGCCATAATGGTCTGTGCGGTCTTCAACAAAAACATCCCAGTTTTTGTCTTGAGCCATACGACGCAAGTAAGTCGCATCACGGTTACCAGCATCACCACCATCAATCATTTGGAAACGATTTTCACCCAAACGAAGAACAGTTAAGTCAGCAATTACGCCCCCTGTATCATCAAGGAAGTTGGTGTAAACACCTTTACCAACTGCTGTATCCCCAGCAACTTTGGAAGAAGATACATATTCCATCAAGTCAGCTGCGTTGCTGCCTGTAATGTCATAAATCGCGAAGTGAGAAAGGTTCACCATACCGACATTTTCAGAAAGCTCTAGATGCTCTGCATTGGATACACGCCAGAAGTGACGATTGTCCCATTCGTGCAAACGCTCTGGAATACGGTCAGCGTATTTTTCCAACAAATGATCATTGCAAGAATAACCATGTGCACGTTCCCAACCTGCAATTTCCATGAAGTGGGCACCAAGCTCTTTTTCACGTAGGTAATAAGGAGCTGTACGCAAGTTACGACCTTTGGAATATGGCTCACGTGTGTGAACAGGTGGGTTATAAATCTTGAACGCGCTTTCGAAGCAACGATCATAGATATATTGCTCAGATTTTTGGATATCATAATAACGTGCGTAATCGATTGGCGCGTGGTCAATCTCTGTACGTCCATCTGTCATCCAGTCAGCGATGATTTTACCTGTACCTGGGCCGTCTTTAACCCAAACAGATACACCATACCACAAGCCACGCACTTTCGGAGATTCACCAATAGATGGACCACCGTCAGCTGTTACCTGCAACAAACCGTTAAAGGAGTGCTTTTCATTGTAGCCCAATTCCGCAAGAATTGGTGTCAATTCCATCGCACGTTCCAATGGCTCAATAACTTGTTCCATTTCCAAATCACGTTGAGATGGAGACAAACGAGCTTGTTCTTTTTCAAGAATATCGCGTGGGTGTACCAAACGAGGTTCTTTTTCCTCATAGTAACCCCATTCGATTTGTCCGCCTTCTGTTGTGCCAGCAGCACCAGTGTCACGTAAGTAAGCAGAGTTACCTTGGTCACGAAGAAGTGGATAGCCGATTTCTTTGCCTGTACCTTCGAATTCGTTATATGGACCGAAGAATGTCAATGGATGGTCAACTGGCATTACAGGAATGTCTTCACCAGCCATTTCAGAGATCAAACGACCCCATAGACCCGCACAAACCACTACATATTCTGCTTCGATGTACCCTTTTTCAGTATGTACACCTTTAATACGACCATCTTCGATATCCAAACCTGTACAAGAACAGTTTGGAATTGTTTCCAATTTACCTGTTGCTTCAGCTTCAAAGATCATTTCGCCGGAAACAGTTTGGGAACGCGGAACAACAAGACCAGCATCAGGATCATAAAGCGCGCCTTGAATTTGATCTTCTTCGATCAAAGGCATCATTTCTTTCGCTTCAGCAGGTGTGATCATACGAACGTTACTACCATGCGCGCGACCAGAAGATACACGGCGTTCCAATTCGCCCATACGTTCATCGTCACCAACACGTGCAACCTCAATACCACCGATACGCTCATAACGACCGCGTGCTTCAAAGAAGTCGATGGAATATTTTGTTGTATAAGTTGTCATCTGATCATGAGCTGTCATGAAGCAGAAGTCAGACGCATGGCCTGTAGAACCAATATCTGTTGGAATTGCAGATTTATCGATACCGATAATGTTGTCCCAACCGCGTTCAATCAAATGGTGAACAACAGAAGCACCTACGATGCCGCCCTGCCCAATAATAACGACTTTCGCTTTTTTGTGAAAATCTGCCATAGATTACCGTCTCCACACTATAGAATATATTAGATGAGTTTTTTTATATTTTGTCGTCACGTTTTGTCGAATAACTATCCCATGTGATGCTAAATTCACATGCAATACCGACACGCTTCGCCAACTGCCCCCATAAATATACTGCTGAAAATTTCAAGACTTAAAGCTTGACGACACTTTCTATTGTTTGCGCGTACTATGTTTAGCAACTTCCGCAGTTTCCCTAAATTCTCCACTTGTTCAAACGCGACCAAACTCTCAAATATCACCATAAAATCAAATCATATTAGCAAAATTCTTTTCATCATTTTTAACCTCAACTTCCCTCCAAACCCGCACAAAAAAGGCATTCCTCTATAGAATATCCTTAAAAGACTATTGAATTTTTTTTGAAAATACCCTAAAAGACCCTCACAAAATTCCGGTGTGGGGTCCGCTCGTCTTTCATAAAGCTCAGAGAGCTTTAAAGTTAAAGCCGTATATCATCGGGGGAATAATTACCTCCTATGACGAAAAATGTGGAACCGGGATATTAAGCCTTATTCGTGATTTCTGTATTACAGGATATTACCAGCCATAAACGTGAAGTCGTCTCCTATAAGCTGGTTATATCTCACGGGTAATTAATATCTAATTCACATAATGCAAAGGAGCATTTAATGGAATTTTTGACTTCCGTAATAGGTGAGATAAACGGGATTGTTTGGGGTTGGCCTATGCTTATCCTCATTCTTGGCGTTGGTTTCTTTATGAGCCTTGGCCTAAAATTGATGCCAATTCTGAAACTAGGTACCGGTTTTAAACTTCTTGCTGGCGGTGTGCATGCCAAAGAAGGTGAAGAATCAGAGGGTGAAGTACCTCCATATCAAGCATTGATGACTGCAATGGCAGCGACTGTTGGTACAGGTAACATTGCAGGTGTTGCAACAGCTGTATTCTTAGGTGGCCCTGGTGCATTATTCTGGATGTGGATGACAGCCCTAGTTGGTATGGCAACAAAATATTCAGAAGCTGTATTGGCTGTTCACTACCGTGAAGTAGACGAAGAAGGCAACCATGTTGGTGGCCCAATGTACTATATCAAAAATGGTATGGGTAAAAGCTGGGGCTGGTTAGGCGCCGCATTTGCGATCTTCGGTGCAATCGCAGGCTTCGGTATTGGTAACGGCGTACAATCTAACTCTATTGCAGCAGTTATCGAAACAAACTTCAGCGTATCTCCATTGGTAACAGGTATCATCTTGATGGTTCTTGTTGGTCTGGTGTTAATCGGCGGTATTAAACGTATTGGTTCTGTTGCAGGTGCATTGGTTCCTTTGATGGCTGTTGCATATATCATTGCGGGCTTGGTTGTATTGGCGATCAACGCTGATCAATTGGGTGCAGCATTCGCACTCGTAATCGAAAGCGCATTTACAGGTCATGCAGCACAAGGTGGTTTCGCTGGTGCAGCTGTTTGGGCAGCTATTCGTTTCGGTGTGGCACGTGGTGTATTCTCAAACGAAGCTGGTTTAGGTTCCGCACCAATCGCACATGCTTCTGCACAAACAAAAGATCCAGTTCGTCAAGGTTTGATTGCTATGTTAGGTACATTCCTTGATACAATCATCGTATGTTCCGTGACTGGTTTGGTAATCGTAACTTCCGGTCTTTGGACATCTGGTGAATCTGGTGCAGCCCTAACTTCTGCTGCTTTCGCTGAGGCTCTACCAGGTGTTGGTAACTATATCGTTGCAATTGCTTTGGCACTTTTCGCTTTCACAACTATTTTGGGTTGGTCTTTCTACGGCGAACGTTGCGTAGAATTCCTTTTCGGTGTGAAATTTATCCTACCATACCGCATTTTATGGATCTTAGCTGTACCTTTAGGCGCTGTCTTAAGCCTAGATTTCGTATGGTTGGTATCTGACACATTGAACGCGATGATGGCATTGCCAAACTTGATCGCGATCTTGGTATTAAGCCCTGTTGTCTTCAAAATGACACGCGCTTATTTCGCAGATAAATCATAAACATTTGATTTTAAAAGATATAAAAGATAGGTCCATCACTTAAGGATCAACCTTCAGGCCCGCTACATTTTTTGTGTGGCGGGCTTTTTCATTTATCCATATATCTATATTCAACAATACATATTATTAAATGATAA
>NZ_SMMC01000177.1 GCF_009711445.1 Curvivirga aplysinae
GACTTTCAGTATATTATATATGGGGGAGGCAGATTATGTCTGAAGCATTTGAACGCGATGAGGAAGATGAACTTGAGTTAATACCAAGTGAGTTAGATGATCGTAGTCATGCAGAATTGTTGATGATGTATAATGAATCAGCGCTCTCTATTCGTTTTCAAAAAACAAGTCAGTGGAAAGCCCTTGCCATGGGCGTTTTTATACTTCTCACGATTATTGTTTTTTGTGAATATTCCCCCGATCGCCTTTATGGTATCGCCCCTTGGTTAATCATTATCTCCACCGTCACAACAACTATCTTTGGCTATGTGATATTTGTCTATCATCTTCTGCAATCGCTGGAACGTAAGAAAATTGTCAAGATATCCGAAAGTTTTTCAAACCTGTTTCAAGAAATAAGATCTATCAAATCCCCCGTTGAAACTGCTTTTCACCGATATACCTTACTCTTGGTAATGCTATCTGTGCTTATCGGTTTCTGCGTTATGAGCATTCATATGTTAAGTCGATATGTTTATTAACCTTATTATGGGACAAATATATCCTCATTGAAGCTATTCCACATATCCCGGTTCCGCAGAATATCATTATGACCATAGCCCGTAATTGATTGGAAAGATGCATTTTTGCCAAGTTTTTGTAATGCATCTACATACTTCTCCCCATAAACAGGCAAAGCAACCTCATCGTTGGCGCCAGTAACAGCAAGTATTTTGATCTTTGAATGAATACTCTCAATATGTTGGTGTGCAGAGAGACCACGCCCTTGATACCACGCAGTGATATTCATATGCTCTGCCCATTCTTCCACATAGAAGTTGCCGCCGATCAAAATGGCCGTATCCGGTGCAAAACCATCAACAATCCCCATACCTAACCCCAAGATACTGGCCCCGCCAGAATGACCAATAACAACCAATCTACTTGCTTCATAATAGTCTTTTAATTTCAAAATAGCATGAGATACAGCACGCACGGTATGGTCACGATAGGCATCGCCTTCGTAATAGTAATGATTCCCACTAGATTGTTCTTTTTCATTTTGATAGCCGGGACGTGTCAATGCGACCAGAGCTACATTTTTCTGCTCCACCTTAGGCAATACACTGCGCATCCCCTTTAAGGATCGCCCCCCACGGTTTTTTAAATAATCACCATGTACAAACACAATCAAGGTAGGTTCTGAAGAAAAATTTGGCGATTGATAGGTATCCAATACCAAGCAATGTTCATAAGCTGAAACACGATTTATAAAATCTTGCTTTTCACAATGATCAACATTTTCGGAAGCAAAAGCAGATGCCCCTGATAAAAACAAGAAAACGTAAATCATTGAGCTGATAAGTAAATTAATCTTCATTATTTCCCCCGATATATAAGTCATTAAAGAATATATTTGTCAGTATTATCTATATCTGAACGAATATATTCGAACTCACAACAGGAGATAGTTTTTCTTATGAACAAACTCAACCCCGAAAAATAAATTAATTACGTACCATCTTTCAAATAGTTACAAAAACTTAAGACATCCATCCCGGAGGATTAATCAGAATACGTAACCTATCTCGCCAAGTTTTTGCTCTCCATATATCTTTGGATAATTTCCCCAATTCGTAAAAATTGATCTTAATGGGGTTAGATGTTCCTATTTGCGGCAACACGCCATATTTTACCTTTTCCTCTTCAGCCTGATATGTACCAAATAGACGATCCCATATAATCAAAATCCCCCCATAATTCTTATCGATGTAATCTCTATTCGTCCCATGATGCACACGATGAACTGACGGGGTATTAAGAATACCTTCTAGCCAACCTAACTTGCCAATCTTCTCCGTATGTATCCAACCTTGATAGGTCACGACAAAAACCACACCGACAAGAACTTGGATAAGATCAAATCCGATCAACACCATTGGGATAAAGAATATCCATTCCACCAAACTCTCCCACCATGCCAATCGAAGGCCCGTGGACAAGTTAAATTCATGCGAAGAGTGATGGACACTGTGATAGGTCCATAAAGCCCTGATTTCATGTTCCAACCGATGCATCCAATAATAAGTTAAATCCGCAACAATAATGGCGGCAATCCAACTCCATATATTCACGGGGATGTCAAAAAATGCATAAGGCGCAATTAGAACCAGTCCGATAATAAACACCAAGCCATAGGTAATGCGATCAATCGCAATATTTCCAAGTGCAATGGCAAAATTTGCGGCTGTTTCCTTCCACCCCCTGCCTGTTTTCTTAAAAATATCCCATCCAATTTCCGCAAACATTAAGGCAATCACGAATAAGGAAAAGATATCTGCATATTCCAGCAAATAACGATATTCATTTAAAGCATTCTCAAGATCCATTGTTCAAAATCCTCATTAATAGAATGAACGTTCTATTTATATTTAGATCGACTCATGCTAATGTCAACTGAACATAGGAGATTTTTATATGAGAACTGTTGATCCAAAGAAGCGTGAAGCTAAAACTCAAGCTATCTTAAAAGCTGCAATTGGATGTTTTAGAAAACATGGTTTTCACCAGACCGGGATGGCTGAAATTTGTAAAGCCGCAAAGACAAGCCCCGGGGCGTTGTACCATTATTTCAAAGGCAAAGATGAAATAATTCAGGCTATTGCGGAACAAGAACAGCGGGAGGTAAACGCCTATTTTGAAGTTTTACGCGCATCAAAAAACTTCAAAAAATCTCTATTTGAATTTATTACTGAGGTCATCAAAGAAGCCTGTCATCGACCAGATAATATTCTCTCAACAGAGATTTTTGCTGAAGGCACAAGAAATAAAAATATCGCAAAAATCATCGAAAAATCTGAAGGAGTATTTCTTGATGGATTAACTTCCATCCTCAAGGAGGCCTCAGAACAAGAAAAAATCGTCCTCACTCTTTCCCCTGAAGAAACAGCCAAAACCCTTATGATTTTTATCTATGGAACCAGTACAATGGCACTTATTGCACGTGATCTGAATACAAAACAACTAATCAAACTTACCGAAGAAAACCTAAGCTATATCCTTCAAGGTAAAGCTACTCCCTAAACAAAAAGCCCCGCAATAATATGCGGGGCTTTTTAACTTCATAGCTATCTTAGATAACTACAAGTTATCAAAATCCGAAGCATCATGACGTTCTGGCAAATTGCCCTCACCGGACTTATTAACAATACGTCCACGTTGAACGGCTGGACGCGCTAAAATTTCTTTCGCCCAGCGTTGAACATTTTTATAGTCATCTACCTGCAAGAATTCAGACGCCTCATAGGAATTATGCAATACAAGATTGCCATACCAAGGCCATGCACCCATATCGGCAATGGTATATTCGTCTCCCGCTATATACTTATTATTCGCTAATTGCTTGTCTAACACATCCAAAAGACGTTTGGTTTCCATTGTATAACGGTCAATCGCATATTCGATTTTCTCTGGTGCATAGAAATAGAAATGACCAAAGCCACCACCAACAAATGGCGCAGAGCCATGTGACCAAAATAACCAGTTCATCACCTCTGCCCGCTTAGCAGGGTCAGTTGGTAAAAACTTACCAAACTTTTCTGCCAGATAATGCAGGATAGAACTTGTTTCAAAAACGCGCTGTCCAATTTCCACATCATAAAGAACCGGAATTTTAGAATTTGGATTTAATTCCACAAAGCCGGAGGAGAATTGCGCCCCTTCACCAATATTGATCAAATAGGCATCATATTCAGCTTCTTTTACACCAGCTTCCAATAATTCTTCCAGCATAATGGTTACTTTTTGACCATTTGGCGTGCCTAAAGAATGAAGCTGCAGGTTATGCTTGCCCTGTTGTAAGTCGGCTTCATGGGTTGCACCAGAAATCGGACGATTGATACTCGCCCATTCACCACCACTTGCAGCATCCCATTTCCATACCTTTGGTGGTTCGTAATTATTATCTTGAGTCATTTCCATCCTCGTCGTTTGAATTCGATTGTTTCACTCGAAATAATGTTCCAAATGAGTAATTTAAAGGGCGGCTTGATCAATTATTTTGTGAAAATAACGATCAAATACCTATGGTAACGTTGTCAATCGACTGCTTGCTTTATCATATCTGGGTGCTGCCTTTGAATACCAATATCTGGCACGAGCAATATCCTTATCAACATAGTCACCATGCTGATAAAGCAAGCCTAATGAATATTGAGCCCCCGCTATTTCAAATGAGGCATATCGTTCCAACCGTTCCAAAGAAACTCGCTTTGCTTCAAATCCATAAGGTTTTCTCTTAATTAAATTATTCATAGATAAACTTATCATTAACCTCATTGCATCTGGGCAAAATTCTTCAGCACTATCTTCTACATAGGCTATAGCTTCTCGCTGTTCATTACCAGTTTGTGCTGCGTTAATGAGCCATAGAGAATACAAACAACCTGCCTCACCAGAGTATCCATGAAACAGATTTGCAATTAACTCTCCATCTGTTGAATCTCGTGCAATAACTGCCATTGCCTGCACATATCCATCTTTTGCCAGTTCCAATAAAATAGTTTGTGCAGCTGAAAACTCTTCTCTCCCACCTACCCCTTCATAACGCAGATAGGCGGACATGAATCTTTCATTCAAGTTGTTTGAAAGTTGCTGCTTATCATACCAAGATCGAATATCTGCCAATACTTTTTTTATATATGCTTGTTCTGCATGGCATATGGACGTTTCGTGATCCGGAATATGCGACATAAGTATTTCATCAGTAATATAATCAAATCCCTTATCAATTTCTTTTTTCACTTTTTCCAAATCAAATATTTCACGCATTTTTAATGCAGCTACGTCACAATTTTGCGAAACATATAAGCTACTTAAAAAATCTGCATACCTGCGCACAGCACTAAAAAATTTTGGGTTAGTGGAGTAGTATTCTTCAATATATCGTTGTAACTGCAAATTGCCTTCAATAGAAGAAACTTCCTGCTCAAAATAATAAATTATTAATGCAATGCGTGCATATTCATATCCTGCAGCAGCAGACATCGTTAGATATTTTTTTACTTCATATAAGTTTTCTAAGCGCCAATGCACACGAGCTACCAAGTATTGTAATTGAGGATTACTGGGATCCTCTTGCAATTCATCAAGGCATTTATACATCGCCTGTGCCACATTGATATCCTCAAACTCTACCCCTTCTATGCTTGTTGCAGGGTCGTCTGGATGTGCGACTAATTCTATACAGGCTTTATCTTCTCCCCAAAAGGCAGTTGCAAACTTTGGGAAAAACATAACTCCCATTACTACAAAAAAGCAAAATACAATACGGGACATCATCACATTCCTCAAAAAATAGAAATATGATCAATTTTGATCGTGTCGTTTTCTTCTTTAACAACCATCTCCGCTACGTAATCACCGCTACATTTACTAAAATTTTGAGTCCAGATGACAGCAATTGAATCTGGTCGACGGAAGATACGAACAAGATCACGCCCTTCAAACAAACCCAAGTCAGCTTGACATTCTTCACAAACTTTCTGGAAGCCTTCTTTCGAAATATGTGTTTTGATCCTATCACTAAAGTCTCGAATATGTGCCTCATAGTCAAAATCAATAGACGAGGACACAATATTGTCCATCATCGGATCAACAATCGCTAGGATTTCCGCATCGCTCTTTTCTTGTAAATTCACGCTTATTCCCTTCCCCAAGATATATACTATTTCGGCATCACTATGAAGGAAATGATCATAATTGCAAAGTGTTAGTCACCGACCACACGAAATTCACGTAGGGTGCCAACAATATCGGACCAGTAATATTTATCCCCATCACGCATCACATCATATGCAGACCAACGTGGACTTCCCCAAGAACTTTCATATGCATTTTTATACTTATTTACTTGCCATTTCCCATGTTCAGATCGTGTACCATTTTGATCGCCCGAAATATAAACAGTCACGCCATTGGTATAAAAATGCTGGGTATAAGGCATACCATTCCATTCCCCTTTTATCTTTTGACCATTCAAAAGGGAAAAAATCTCATCTGCTTTTAACTTTACAGGCTCCGCCCAAGCTGATGAAGAATTGATCGAAGCAACAACAATCAACAAGAATGACAGATGACGTAACATGTGACTAAGCCCTTATAAAAATATCACTTTAGCGCAGATTAAAAGCTAGCTCGTTTTAGTCAATTCACATAAAGTTGAGCCAATTAATATTGAAGAATTTACGACGGGGTAGTCACAATGAAAGTCTTTATGGTATGCGCCCATCCGGAACCGCAATCCTTTAATGCAGCCATGGCACGGCAAACGATAGAAACATTTGAAGCCGCCGGGCATGAAATTAAAGTGTCGGACCTTTATGAGATGAATTGGAACCCTGTGGCGTCCAGCGAAGACTTCAGTGCGCCTAAAAACGAAGATTATCTGGTATATGCACTAGAACAACGCAATGGTTTCAAAACTGACAGCTTAGCCCCTGACATTCAGGCAGAGATTGCGAAATTACAATGGTGCGATTTGTTAGTTCTCAACTTCCCGCTCTTCTGGTTCTCTATGCCTGCGATCATGAAAGGCTGGATTGATCGCGTCTTTGTATCTGGTCTTTGTTATGGTGGCTTGCGTATCTATGACAAAGCCGGGATGAAAGGTAAGAAAGCTCTGGTTAATCTGACCCTTGGTGGCCAAACGCATATGTTTGATGGGGATGATAGTATCCATGGCAATTTGGAAGATATGTTAAAACCGCTGTTGCGTGGCTCATTAGGCTATGTCGGTTTTGACGTACTTCCGCCCTTTATTGGCTGGCATATTCCCTATATCAGTCAGGAAGATCGTGAAAAGGTCATGCAGGAACATAAGGACTATCTATTAAATCTGGATAGATTAGAACCTCTTCATTTTGTGGACACCTCAAAATTTGACGACCATTTTCATAAACTTGAAAATTAAACAGAAAAAAGCCCGAGAGAAATATTCCATCGGGCTGTTCTTTTAAGTAATTAATCTGTGCTTAATTTCCTAACACCAAATTTGGTAACCACAATACAATTTGCGGGAAGGCAATTAACACAGCCACCGTAATGACATCGGCGATAAAGAATGGCGATGCCCCACGGAATACATCCTGAACCGATATATCTGGCCGTACACCAGCTACCACGAAACAGTTTAATCCAATAGGCGGTGTAATCAAGCATAGCTCTGCCATTTTCACCACAATAATACCAAACCAGATTGGATCATAACCAAGCGCTACAACGGCAGGGAAGACAACTGGCAAGGTTAATAACAACATCCCAATCGCATCCATAAACATACCCAAAACCGCATAGGCGGCCAGAATCATCAATAAGGTAACGATTGGTGGTTGATCCAAACCACTGATCCATATGGCAAATTCACCCGGCAAGTCTGCAAAACCTAGGAAACGTACATAAAGCAACACCCCCCAGATGATAGTGAAGATCATTACAGTCAGCTTTGCGGATTCAAGTAACGCGCCTTTCAAGTCACCCCATTTCATGCCTTTAAACAAAGCCATCACAAGGACAACAAATGCACCTAAGGCTCCAGCCTCAGTTGGTGTCCCCCATCCGCCATAGATACAGAAGATAATAATCGCAACCACAGCGAAGATCGGCATTGCGCCAGGTAAAGAACTAAAGCGTTCGCTCCATGTAAAACCTGTTACTGGTGGCCCTAAATCTTTACGCGTCTTCGCCATAAAGACGACCAAACCACCATAGATCAAGGCAGACACTACGCCCGGCAAGAAACCAGCTAATAGAAGCTGTCCAACAGATTGCTCAACGATAATTGCATAGATCACTAAGATCGCAGATGGTGGAATCAAACTTGCCAAGGTTCCCCCAGCTGCAACTACACCTGCAGCAAAGCGTTTATCATAGCCAAGCTTTAACATTTCTGGAATAGCGATACGGGCAAAGACAGCGGAAGTCGCTACAGATGCACCAGACACAGCCGCAAAACCAGCCGTCGCAAATACTGTTGCCACACCAAGGCCGCCCGGCAACCAACCAACCCAACGTTTTGCGGCTTCAAACAAAGCACGGGTTAAGCCTGCGTAATATGCAAGATAACCGATCAAAATAAAGGTCGGGATCAAACTTAAGGCATAAGTGGTCGCTTTAGAATGCGGAATAGTTCCCGCCATTTTCATGGCAATCAGGAACCCTTTTTCGATACCATATTTCTGCGCAAAAATCGCAACTAGCCCCATAAAGCCGATAAAAGCAGCTGCAAAGGCCACACGTACCCCGACTAATACCAAGACAACTAGAAGGCCAGAAAGCCATAGACCAATTTCAAAAGCGTCCATTATGCTTTCTCCTCTTTTTCATCCACACTCGCGCCAGAAACCGATTCTGCTTCATGTGCTGCCTGAGTTGCTGCATCTTCAATCAATGGTACGGCGATTGGTTCATCTTCACCGGAAATAACCGCACGAATATATCCCCATGTATGAATAACCAAACGTAATGACAAAATAGATAAAGCCAACGGCACCATAAACTTTGCAGGCCATAAAGGTAGTGCAATATCGATGGAACTATCCCCATTGGTAAAGGCTCGCATGAAATGTAGCCAAGACCCATAAGTCAGTGCCATGGTCAGGAATAACATCACAAGGGTAGAAACAAGTTCAGCCACCCATAATGCGCGCCCTTTCAAGCGACCTACAAGGATATCCATGCGAATATGACCGCCTAGACGGTGACAATAAGCAACTCCTAAAAAGGCAAAAACTGCCATAGCTTGTTCAACCCAATCGATAAAACCCGGTACAGGAAGGTTGAATAACTTACGTCCGATAATTTGCGCCACAGCCAACAGCATTAAGGCTAGAATAACCAAACCACCTGCCAAGGCTAATTTGCTTTCAATATTAAATAATGTGCGGTCTAGCTTACTAAGGGTAGAGCTATCCTCATGCACCATTGACGTTCCCGCCATGAGAGTTCCCCTCTCATAAAAACTTTAAAGAAATAAAAAAGGGAGGTCGCCGTGATCTATTGCGACCTCCCAAAGTGTTGGAAGCCTTACTTCGCAACCATGCCTGCTACTAGGTCATATAATTCCTGAGCAGGAATACCTTTTGCAGACATGTCTTTGATCCAAGCGTCTTTTGCTGGACCAGCTACAGTTTCTTTAAACTTTGCAAGCTCCGCATCTGTGAATGTAACACGAGCGATACCTTTTTCGTCCAACTTAGGACCCCATGCATCCATTGTTTTGCCGTTATAGTTGGCAATATAATATGTCACAGCTTCATCCAAAGAAGACATCAAAGCGTCGCGATGATCATCAGATAGCGCTTCTAATGCATCTGTATTTGCAACAACCGGGCAATTTACTGTGCCTGGGTTCAAGTTCGTTGTCCACCATTCAGCAATATCAACTGTACGGAACGCCATATGCGCGTGAGGCGCAAAAGCAACACCAGTTACTACGCCAGATTCTAGAGCGTTATAGACCTCTGTTGCAGTCATAGATGTCGGCACACCACCAACAGCTTTCATCGCTTTACCAACACCGCCTGTCGCACGAACACGCATACCTTCAAAATCAGCTAATGTGCTTGGTGCTGCACCTACACCTGCCAAGTTATATTGTGGCATTGGTGTCGGCATCAAGATCGTCGCATTCCAGCGCGCCAAATCTTTCTTAACAGCAGGATGCGCATAAACCGCTTTTGCAATTGCCGCTTCCTGATCCAAGTTCTCAACGCCTAAGAATGGAAGCTCCATAACTGTGATTGTTGGGTTTTTGTCACGGTGATAACCAGCACAGAATTGCGCCATTTCGAACGCACCAATAGAAATACCGTCCAAATTTTCTTTATTTTTGGATAAACCACCATAAGAAATATTCAATGTGAATTCGCCGTTGGTTTTCTCAGACACCAATTCAGCCAATTTTTCAACATGTTCGGTAAACGCGCGACGTTTACCCCATAAAGATACATTCCACTCTGTTGCCATTGCTTCTGCACTGAAAGCAAATGTAACTGCTGCCAATGTCAAAACTTTCAATTTTTTGTTTAGCATTTTGAAGTCCCTATTTTGTTCAACTGGATCGGTATAAACTATTATCCGATCTCCCCTATCAATCTGTTCACAACTTCTCGCTGATCACAGAACTATGATACTTTAGGCATAATAAATGCCAATTTTTATTGTGCATCGCAATATTTATCGAATTAAAAATTAATCATTATATTTCAAATAATTATGATACTTAAAATTCACCCTTAAAGAAAAGATCACAGTTAATATTGCAACGCCCTTGCGGAAATCCGCAAGCAGCCTCGATTCCAGCTTGCAGATTTCAGCAAGGAGATAGAATTTTTATAAATAGTCAGTTCGATTAATATCGTATTTCACTAGTTTCTCATTCAGGGTTCTGCGCCCAATACTTAAGGAGGATGCAACAGTTTCCATATCCCCCGAATGATTTTCCATGGCCTTCACAATCAACTGACGTTCAAATGCATTCATTGCATCCCTAAGTGTTTCAGGTTCATCAGGTTGTGCCGACGAATATGACAGGGCTTCAGCTACGGTTCCTTTACCGCGACGATTAGCAAGCACACGGCGTTCCGCTACCTGACGTAATTCACGGACATTCCCTGGCCAATCATGCCCCTGTAATGTTGCAACATCGTCTGCGGTTAATGTTGGTACCATCGTTCCATAAGTCGCAGCATATTCCGTTAAGAAATGCGTAAAGATCAAAACAATATCTTCTTTGATTGTGCGAAGTGGCGGTAATTCCAAAATCAATGTATTTAAACGATAAAACAAATCTTCGCGGAAACGACCTTCCTGTACCGCTCCTTCCAAATTTTCATTAGTCGCTGAAACAACCCGAATATCTATTTTTTCGGCCTTTGTAGATCCCACGGGCATTACTTCTCGGTTTTCCAATGCACGTAACAACTTTGCCTGTTGATCTAATGGACAAGCCCCTAATTCATCCAGAAATAGCGTTCCACCATTTGCGGATGCAAAATATCCTTTTGAGGCAGATGTAGCCCCAGTGAAGGCACCTTCAACATGACCAAACATACTTGCTTCAAACAAGTTCTCTGGAATGGCCGCACAATTAACAGCCACAAAGGGACCAGAGACACGAGGGCTAAGATCATGAATTGATCTGGCGACAACTTCCTTACCTGTACCTGTTTCACCTAACACCATAATTGTGGCTTCGGTATCCGCAACATTCCGGATGTCGTCTTTCAATTCATGCATCAGTCCACTATCCCCTAAAAGGACATGATCCAAACCGGAAAGCTGAGACACTTTTTGACGAAGATTAGAATTTTCAATAGAAAGACGATGCGCTTCCGCGCCGTGCTGTAACACCCTTGCAAGACGTGCAGGATCAAAAGGTTTTTCAAGGAAAGTATAAGCCCCTTTTTGCATGGCTTCTACTGCCATAGGCACATCACCATGAGCCGAGATTAGTACAACGGGCAGATCAACGTTGCGCTTTTTAATTTCATCCAACAACTCAAAACCACTCATGCCCGGCATACGCATATCGGTCACTAAGACATCCGGTAAGGTCGCTGACAAACCATCTAATGCCAGTCGTGCTGTAGGAAAAGCCTCTACATCAAAACCTGCCTTGCCCAGAAAATGTTCAAGAGATTCGCGCATTTCACGGTCATCATCCACAACAGCAACTTTATATTTTTCTTCCGCCATCTAGATATCTAAACCTCTTATCTTTGGTCTTCTAACAACACTGGAATACGCATGGAGAATTCTGCACCGCCTGTCTTTCTACTGCGCGCCTTGAGTTCCCCACCATGGTCTTCTACGATCGAGGCAGAAATGGCAAGTCCTAGCCCCATACCTTCACCAGAAGCTTTGGTCGTTACGAAGGATTCAAACAGTTGATCCGCTAATTCCTCTGGAAGGCCTGGTCCACGATCTAGTACATTTACCATAGCAAGCTCGCCTTCATGCGTTAAAGTGATATCGATGGACTGCCCACCATTTTCACGCATCGCATCAATACTATTTCGTATGAGGTTAATCAGAACTTGTTCAAGACGTAATCGATCCCCACGCACTTTCACTTGTTCTTCAGGCACATCGACAGTCAAGCTTACATCTGCTGTATGGATATCCGCAGACATGATTTCTTTCACGCCGGAAATCACATCCTGTAAGGTTACATCCTGCAAACTATTCCCACCGGGTCGGGCAAAGAATTTAAGCTGCTTGGTGATTTCCCCCATACGTCCAACGACCCGCTTTAATCGTTGCATCACATCACGGGTTTCATCATCCATTTTGTTATCTGGTAAATCCGCCCAAGCAAGATAGTTTTGCATCGCTGATATAGGTTGTCCAAGCTCATGAGAAACGGATGCAGCTAACTGCCCTAAAGCAGCCATTTTACTCGTCTTACGCAATTCTGCTTGTGCACGATCCAAACGAGTTTCCGCGCGTTGGCGTTCTTCAATCTGTTGTTCTAATTTATAGTTTAGAGCCCGCAAGGATCGGCTATCTTCTTCGGAAGCTCGTAACTCTCTTTTAATTCGTTCAGAACGCAACACCAAATATACTGCTAATAAAATGCTTAAGAAAATAAAGGCAATCATAGTTGCCGTTTGACTTCCTTGAATGACAAGTTTTTTATCAGCCAAATAATGCAACTGCCAACGCAAATAGGGGATATCTGAAATCTGATGTAAATATTCCACCTGCCCCAAGATCAATTCGTGATCCCCCAACATTTGAACATCAAGAGGGTCTAATGCTTTCCCAACAAATTGTTTCTCTGCGCGGATAACCTCTTTTGCCTCAGATGTCAGTGGTTGAATGGACCTATAGTTCCAACTTTCATCTGAAGAAAGCACAACAATCCCATCATCATTCGCAACGAAAAGTTTTTCACCTCCCTCTGCCCAAGATTTAGTTAATGGGCTCAAATCCACTTTCATGGCCATCACCCCTAACATCACCCCTTCTAGGTCACGGATAGGTTCACCTACAAAATAACCCGGTGTTCCTGTTGTTACACCAATCGCAAAGAACTCCCCTCTCCCGCCTTCTAAAGCCGCCTTGAAATAAGGTCGAAAACCATAGTTTTTACCAAGGAATGTTGGACTTTCTCGCCAATTGGAAGAGGCAATCGTCAATCCTTCGGTGTTCATGATGTAAAGCGCATCTACCTGCGCTTGTTTGGCAAAGCTTTCCAAACGTAAATTTAGGACTTGAGCACCACCTTGTTGCAATCCTGCTATCACATGATGATCACGAGCCAAAATATGCGGCAAATGCTGGTATCGTTCCAGCGCAGAAATAAGTGTAGACGTATAAAGAGCGGTTCGATCTGAAGCTCGATTAAATTCCGAGGTCCAATATATTTGACGCGCAACACCATATACCATCACCAGTAATATCATGGCGATGAATAAGGCTATTAGTCGAAAAATAACTTTGCGTTGAAGTAGGAAATCTAACACTGGAACCCCGAAAAAATTTATCGGAGTATAAAGGGTTCAGCTATAAAAAAGAAAGCCTGAAAAGAAAAAGCCCCTGAATATAGGGGCTTTAACGACTAACATTAAGATTGCTTATTCTTCTAATCCGGGCAAACCCGCCTTGATCCATCGACCAAGTAATTCACGATCTTCTTTTGTCATACCAGTTTCATTACCAAGTGGCATATTTGTTCCAACCACAGCTTGGGAATAGATTTTGTCTCCCATCGCACGCATCTGGTTTAAATCATCCAAAACAACGCCAATCGGCGCTTCATCCCAGTCTTCGTGAGTTGGTAAAGAAGAATGGCAACTAGAACAATGCGTCTTCACAAGAGTAAAAGCCTGTTTCACATCAATTTCTTCACCGCCATCTGCAATTTGTTGAGCAGGACTGTAGGACAGCCACATTACAAGAATTACAGTTAATGCACCTGCCGCAGGATAAAGCCATGTGCGCCACCATGCTGTGACACCTTGATGGCCGGTAATGTAATAGTGACGTATCAAGGCCCCAATCACGAGGATAAAGGCAAAGACAATCCAAGCATATTCACCACCGTAAAGAAACGCATAATGATTGGAAATCATCGTCAGCAAGACAGGCATGGTTAGATAGCTGTTATGCATGGAACGTTGCTTCGCCACTTTACCATAATAGGCGTCTGGTGTTTCTCCATTCATTAACATCTTCACGACTTTTTTCTGGTTCGGAATAATGATGAAGAAAACGTTACCCACCATGATAGAACCAATCAAAGCGCCAGCATGGATAAAAGCTGCACGACCAGAAAATATTTCACCAAAAATCCAAGCTGCAAAGATAGCAAAGGCAAATACCAAGACCAATAACAGTCCCAGATTGTCTCCAAGTTTTGAACGGCAAAGGCTGTCATAACCAACCCAGCCAGCTATCAGACCGACAATACTTAAGAAGATGGCTTGCGGGGCTGTTAAGTCCATGACTTCTTTATCAATTAAAAAAGCTTCCGCGCCCCAGTAATAAACCACGGCCAACATACCAAAGCCAGAAATCCAAGTAAAATAGGCTTCATATTTAAACCAATGAAGCCTTTCTGGCATACGGTCGGGTGCAACTAAGTATTTTACAATGTGATAGAAACCACCACCATGAACTTGCCATGTTTCACCATGTGCTTTTTTCGGTAAGTTTTCATCAGGCTCAAGACTTGCATCTGCAAAAACGAAATAGAACGAGGATCCGATCCAAGCGATCCCCGCTGTGATATGCAGCCAACGAACCAACATATTAGCCCATTCAGCGTAATTGATATCAAACATATATTTCCCCTAACTGAACCGAGTCAGTTTTCCATACGTAACATGGATATGAGTTTATTTGTTATTTTTGTGGAGACATAGCAATAGGCGCAATCTTAAAAATAAGATGCGTGACTACTCCCCTTATTACTGGACATAGTATGCCAAAAAATGTTTAAACAAAAAATACTTTAAACTCTTTATTCTCTTTCAAAATAAATTAGACAATTGCCAATGACTGATATTTCTGATCTTGTAGTTTATGTTCGCGTGGTGGATCAAGGCAGCCTTTCTGCAGCGGGTCGGGAATTACGCATGTCCCCAGCGGTTGTTAGTCATCGTTTACAACGCCTAGAAGCACGTTTAGGTGTTAGGCTCTTAAACAGGACAACACGCAAAGTACATACGACCGAAGAAGGCGAAATTTATTACGGTCATTGTCTGCGCATCTTGGAAGAAGTCGAAAAAGCAGAACAAGCACTCACTGAATCTCGTGAAAATCCGAGTGGTCTTTTAAAAATCACAGCACCTGTGTCATTTGGCCGTCGCTATTTGGCGCCTCTTATTCCCGATTTTGTGAAAGCTTATCCAGAAGTTGAGCCGCGCCTTCATCTCACCGAAAGCCTGGTTAATCTGGTTGAAGACGGATTTGATTTAGCGATACGTGTCGGACGTATGGAAGATTCAAGTTTAATGGCGCGAAAATTAGCGAAAGACCATCGCTACATATGTGCAAGCCCAGAATATTTGGAAAAACATGGGACACCAAAAATCCCTCAGGACTTGTTAGATCATAACTGTTTGTTGCTTCGCTTTCCCGGATCACGACAATTTAAGTGGCGCCTAGTGGAAGATGGCGTTTCTCATTTTTTAGCTGTGAAAGGTGATTTAGACACCAACAATAGTGATGTATTACTGGACTGGGCTTTATCAGGTTGTGGCATTGTGATGAAGTCTCAATGGGAAGTCGGAGAGCACATCAAATCAGGTGAACTTATACCTTTCTTAGAAGAATATGTACCACAGGATAATGTGGTTGCAGCACTATACCCACAAGGCAAGCATGTCCCGCCTAAGCTGCGCGTATTCATTGATTTTCTCGTAGAACGGATAAGCCATCCCGTTCCATGGGAATGATTATATGTCTTGCATAAAAGAAAATCTTCACTTGTTTTTAGCCGGACTTTTTCTAGTTATAACAAGTAGGATTAGTGTTTGATTAAGATAAGAGCCCAGCACAATAGCAAGGGAATCTAAACATTATGCAAGTATGGCGCAGAAATAGCTTCGATTTCCTGAAGTAATTCTTTTTGACGATCCAATTCAGCAAAGCTTCCTGTCACACTATTACGGGCCAACAAAACTGTTTCTTCCAACGTTAAATCCAATGCTTTATCAACCGCATTGAAGTTGGCATTCATATATCCACCAAAATATGACGGATCATCAGAGTTAATTGTCGCAGCTAACCCCATTTCCAACATCTTGCGTAATGGATGATCCTTCATATCGGAGACCACGCATAATTTCAGATTAGATAACGGGCAAACAGTCAATGTTTTTTGTTCATGAACCAGGCGTTGTACCAAATCAGTATCTTCCAAAGACCGGTTACCATGATCGACACGGTCAATCTCAAGAATGTCCAATGCTTCATAAACATATTCAGGCGGCCCTTCTTCGCCTGCATGGGCAACAAGCTTCAACCCTTTTGCTTTAGCTTCCGCGAAAACATTTTTAAATTTGGAAGGTGGATGACCTACTTCAGAAGAATCCAAACCAATGCCATCAATGATAGATAAATGATGCTGAGCCTCTTCCCATGTCTTGAAAGCGTCTTCTTCAGACAGATGACGCAGATAGCTCATAATTAATTTAAAGCTAATACCAAACTTTGCTTGCCCATCTTCTAATGCAGAGTGAATACCTGTTATCACCGTTTCAAACGGAACACCGCGCTCTGTATGACCTTGTGGATCAAAGAATATCTCAACATGCTTTACATTATCTGCGTGGGATTTTTTAAGATATGCCATGGTTAGGTCATAATAATCCTGAGTATGTTGTAGAACGGACATACCCGCATAATAGATATCGAGGAAATCTTGCAGACTATTAAATTCGTAAGCTGCCCGAATTTCTTCAACAGATTTATAAGGCAGTTCAATTTGATTTCGCTGTGCTATTTCAAACATTAATTTAGGCTCAAAGCTACCTTCAATATGAAGATGTAATTCTGCTTTTGGAAGCTTTGCGAATAACTCACTTGCTTTTGAATGTTGCATAATCCCAATCCTTATATTTCTTGTTCTTGTTATAATTTACCGAAAATTATCACTTATGATAAATCTTTTTCCCATTGGCATATGTTGCCTGAATGGCACGATCATCACCCATAATCATTTGCACAAAGAGCGCATCTTCGATGCTATCTACATTTTCCATGCGGAAATCAATTAACGGGGTAGATTTTAAATCCATGACAATCAGATCAGCTTCTAAGCCAGTTTCAATAGAACCAATCTTATCACTCAACCCAAGCGCTTCTGCCCCGCCTCTTGTTGCAAGATAGTATGCTCTGATAGCACTGAGTGAAAAATGCTTCATCTGGGCGATTTTATAGCCTTCTTGCATGGTTTGCAGCATAGATAAGGATGTCCCACCACCGACATCAGATGCAATTGTGGTTGGGACAGCCTCTTTCCCTATTGTGGCACGTTCCAAGTCAAATAGGCCACTGCCGATATAGAGATTAGATGTCGGACAGAAGGCAGCAATCGTGCCGCGCTCTTTCATGCTGGCCCATTCCCTATCTTCCATATGGATACAATGTCCATAGATAGATTTTGCGCCCGTCAGGTTGTAGTGATCATAAATATCCAAATATCCGTCACGTTCCGGGAAAAGAGATTTCACCCATTCAATCTCTTTCATATTTTCTGACAGATGTGACTGAACATACACATCTTGGAACTCATTTCGTAATGCGCCTAATGCTTCTAATTGTTCATGCGTTGACGTTGGTGCGAAACGAGGTGTGATTGCATAAAGGTTGCGACCTTTATTATGCCATTTTTCAATCAACGACTTACTATTATCATAAGCAGATTGTGGCGTATCCGTCAGGAAGTCAGGCGCATGGCGATCCATGCAAACTTTACCCGCAATCATACGTGTGCCAAATTTTTCAGATACCTCAAAAAAAGCATCCACGGACTGAGGATGAACCGTACAATAAATGGCAGCTGTTGTGGTGCCAGCCTTTGTTAATTCAGATAGAAAAACTTCTGCAACTTTATCAGCATGTTTCTTATCAACAAACGCGCCTTCTGCAGGGAATGTATATTTATTCAACCAGTCCAAAAGTTGGGCCCCATAAGCGCCGATCACTTGTGTTTGCGGGTAATGGACATGGGTATCAATAAACCCCGGCATAATTAACTTATCTGTGCCTCGATAATCATGAAGATCGTATTCTCCGGACAGATGCGCTAAGACTATTTCGGCATTTCCAGCGGATTCGATCTTGCCATCACTCAGTATAATAGCACCATCGCTTTCATGACGAAAACAAGAAGCCGCATCCTCAACAAAAGGATTACCTGTAAATGTTACATAGCTGCCGCGCAGCACTGTTTTCTGTGAAGCTGTTTGCATGTCACAAATTCCTTTTCAAACAAATGCTTCAAAGGATTTCTGCATAAAATCGCACCGATGATATGAAGGAATTCTCAAAAACGGATATTCTTAAAACCTAAATATTAAGAAAACGGGCCAATCCGTATATTGGATCGGCCCATCTTCAAATCAACTCAGTTGAAGTATCAGGCCACCTTATTGAGGCATCTCGCCATCAACACCTTCAACATAGAAGTTCATGCCAGCCAAGAAGCCGTCATCTGGTGTTTCACCGGCAGGTACAGCAACCGTACCGTCTTGTTTAACAACAGGTCCTGCAAATGGATGAACTGAACCATCAATAATACCTTTACGGATAGATTCAGCGAGCTCAACTACATCAGCAGGAATTGCTTTATTGTAATCAGCCATCACAACCATACCAGTTTTGAAGCCACCCCATGTGTCGCCACCACCAGTCCATGTGCCGTCCATGACAGCTTTTGTACGTTCAATGTAATAAGGTGCCCAGTCATCGATAATTGCTGTTAGATGCGCTTTTTCACCGAATTTATGCATGTCAGATGCTTGACCAACTGCCCATACGCCACGCTCTTCAGCAACCTGCACAGGTGCTGGGGAGTCTGTATGTTGCAAAATCACATCTGCACCCTGATCAATCAATGTTTTAGCTGCATCAGATTCCTTACCTGGATCAAACCAAGAAGATACCCAAACAACTTTGATTGTTGCATCCGGGTTTACAGCACGTGCACCACGGATTGTTGCGTTAATACCACGAATAACTTCTGGGATTGGGAAAGATGCAATGTAACCCAATACGTTGGATTTTGTCATCTTACCAGCGATGTGACCAACCACATAACGGCCTTCATAGAAACGACCGGAATATGTCGCAACATTCGCTGCTTGTTTATAGCCTGTAGCATGTTCAAACTTAACATTCTTATGACGCTTCGCCGCTTTCAAAGTCGGGTTCATGTAACCAAAAGAAGTTGTGAAAATCAAGTTATGGCCTGTTGCAGCCAATTGGTTGATCACACGTTCCGCATCTGGGCCTTCTGGTACGTTTTCAACAAATGTTGTTTCAACACCTAATTCTTTTTCCACAGCCAAACGGCCTTGGTCATGCTGATATGTCCAGCCATGGTCACCCGGAGGGCCAATGTAAACGAAACCAACTTTAACATCTGCAGCTTGTGCAGACATTGCAGCAAGACCCGCTGCAACAGCAACCGCACCAGCTGCTTTTTTCAATACGGATTTGAACATCATATTCTCCCTTATATCCCTGAAATAATTTCTTACTTCACTCTATCACAAAATATCTATGGGCAAGACATTTTGACCATCAAACTCCAATACGCCTTCCTAAGAAGACGCATGGAAAATCTTCCCTAAACAAGCTGGGGCATGTTTTTTCATCAGCCCACTGTCTCTTGAAATTATCACCAATACAGCAATCGTTACCAAATATGGAAGCATTGCTAAAAGTTGCGGTGCAATAGTTACACCCATGGCCTGTAAGTTCAACTGTAGAATAGAAATTCCACCAAACAAATAAGCCCCTACGAGTACACGTCCTGGACGCCATGTGGCAAAAACAACCAGCGCCAACGCAATCCAGCCGCGGCCTGCAGTCATTTCTTCAACCCACATCGGGTTTACGGCCATGGATAGATATGCACCGCCAATACCTGCCATTGCGCCGCCAAAAACAATCGCCATGTAACGAATCTTAATTACAGAATAGCCTATTGAATGCGCTGCATCATGGTTTGTACCCACCGCACGTAAAATCAGACCTGCACGGGTTTTATACAGGAAATAAAATACAAGCGCTGTCATAACAAAAGACGCATAGACAAGAATATCGTGCCCAAAGAACAATTTTCCAATCACAGGAATATCTTCCAAAAACGGGATACCTTTAGCAATAGGATCTAAAGAAATACCAACGAAAGAATGGCCAACCATAGCTGAAATACCAATTCCAAAGATCGTTAAAGCCAAACCTGTTGCAACTTGGTTAGCTAAAAGATGTTGAGTTAAAAAACCAAATAACAATGCTAAGAGACCACCAGCAATTCCAGCGACAATGATACCGATTAACATGCTGCCAGAAGCATAACCTGCTGCAAAACCTGCAATGGCCCCCATCAACATCATGCCTTCAACACCAAGGTTCAATACACCAGACTTTTCAACAACTAATTCACCCATTGCCGCGAAAACCAAGGGGGTAGAAGCCGCTGCAACATTCACCATAATCGCTACAAATAAATCCATAATCGTAACTCCCTACCCTTAAGATTTTGCAGTGCCAAAATTCGGCACAACGCGATATTTGATGAGAACGTCAGACGCTAAAAGATAGAAAAGCAACATGCCTTGGAACACTCCAGTAACAGCTTCTGGCAAACCGAGCGTAATTTGACCACTTTCCCCACCAAGATAGGTTAATGCAACCAGCAATCCTGCCATCATAATGCCAACCGGGTGCAAACGCCCCAAGAAGGCCACGATAATAGCAGTAAAACCATAGCCTGGTGAAATGGATGGCACTAACTGCCCAACGGGACCAGAAACTTCGAACATGCCAGCAAGACCTGCTAAGCCACCAGAAAGTAGTAATGTGAACCAAATGAGTTTCTTTTCACTGAAACCTGCATAACTTGCGGCCATTGGTGCCATACCAATCACACGGATTTGAAAGCCGATAAGGTGTCGTGAAATCATCAACCAGCCAGCAACAACGGCTAACAAGGCAAATAATCCACCTACATGAAAACGTGTCCCTTCCCATAGGATAGGGACAATAGCGCTGTCAGAAAATAAGCGGCTTTCAGGGAAGTTATATCCATCTGGATCACGTAACGGACCATGCACCAAATAACTCAGCAATTGAAATGCCACATATGTCAGCATTAAACTAACCAAAATTTCATTGGCATTAAAACGTGTCTTCAAGAATGCGGGAATAGCCGCCCAAAGCGCACCACCAACAACACCGGCAACCATCATTAATGGAATGATATACCAGCCTTCTTGCTCATAAAACATCAGGGCGACGGTACCACCAAAAATGGCCCCCAAGGTTAATTGGCCTTCCGCCCCAATATTCCAAACATTTGCACGAAACCCCATAGAAAGGCCGATTGCACAAAGAATAATTGGGGTTGCTTTCACCAATAGTTCAGAAATACCGTAGCTATTGCTAATCGGATAAATGAAGAATGTATATAAGGCTTCAAATGGATCATGCCCCATTGCCAAAAACAGGAAAAATCCTGTGATCAAGGTCAAAATAACCGCCAAAACCGGGGTTAGATAGACCATATTGCGATTGGCTTCACCACGCGATTCAAGTTTAAGAAACATGGCTTACGCCTCCTTCAACATGTGGCTGCGCATGTGGATCATCGGGCAAATCATGTGTGCCCCCCATCATCAAACCAATTTGTTCTACTGTTAAATCACTTACATTTTTCGCTACAGACATGCGGCCTTCTGCGATCACGGCGATACGTGTGGAAATAGCAAAAAGTTCGTCCAAATCCTGCGAAATAACCAAAACAGCAGCCCCGTTATTCGCCAAATTAATTAATTCTTGGTGAATAAAAGCCGCAGCCCCCGCATCCACACCCCATGTTGGCTGCAAAGCAATCATAACAGTTGGGCTTTGCATAATTTCACGACCCATGATGAATTTCTGTAAGTTACCGCCGGACAAGCTATTTGCCGCATGACTGCTATCTGGTGTTTTTACGGTGAATTGCTTAATCACGCTTTCTGCATAATCCACTGTTTCCTTGATTTTCATAAATCCATTACTCATCAAGTTCATCCGTTTCATACCACTTAGGAAAGCGTTTTCCCATAGGGTCATATCCGGCACAGCCCCATGACCAAGACGTTCTTCAGGTACAAAGCCAACACCTAACTGACGACGGCCACCCGGCCCCGTTAAACCAACAGCTTCACCTTCGATCCAGATACTTTCATTATTAGAAGCCAAAGCCTCACCAGATAATGCATCCATCAATTCTGTCTGACCATTACCAGCAATACCTGCAACACCAAGGATTTCACCTGCGCGGACATCAAAACTAATATCTTCCAATGATACACCGAACTGATCGTCGGTTGGCACGTTCAGACTGGAAATCTTTAAACGCACATCACCTAGCGTTACATCATCATGGCGTTCCGGTGCCTTTAAATTGGTCCCGATCATCATTTCAGCCATAGATTTTGCTGTCTCTTCTGCTGGGATACATTCACCCGTCACACGGCCGCCGCGCATAATGGTTGCAGCATGGCAAAGCGCTTTAATCTCATCCAGTTTATGAGAAATATAGAGAATAGAGACACCTTCTGCTGATAAACGACGCAAGGTGACAAATAAACGTTCTGCTTCTTGAGGTGTCAGAACCGAAGTCGGTTCATCCATGATCAACAGTTTTGGTTCTTGCAACAAACAACGTACGATCTCAATACGTTGTCGTTCACCCACAGAAAGGCTATGCACATGACGATGTGGATCTAGAGGCAAACCATAATCTTCGGAAATTTTCTCAATACGCTCTTCAAGTCCTGGACCAGCCAATTCCTTAGAAATACCAAGTGCAATATTTTCAGCCACAGTTAAAGAATCAAATAGGGAAAAATGTTGGAAAACCATACCGATGCCTAATTGGCGAGCTGCATTCGGATCGACTACATCAACTTGTTGACCATTCCATTCCATCATTCCTTTGTCGGCTTTTACAACCCCGTAAATAAACTTTACTAAGGTCGATTTTCCTGCGCCATTCTCCCCCAATAGCGCATGAATTTCGCCGGGCATAATCGTCAAACTTACATCATCATTGGCCAAACAACCTGGATATTGTTTGGTCACCCCTGTTAGTTTGAGACGCGCAGTTTCAGTTGCTGCACTGCTCATCCTTTATTCTCCCTGTTTTGGCATTCTGGAAACAGCTCCATCCGCCTTATTTATAGTTTCTTTCATTTCTTCTGCAATCTGCTGATACAAGATGGTCATTTCCGCCGCGACTGATAATGCAACTTCACCAGGTTGTTTCCCAGTGATTTCCGGAATACCAATCGGGCTGTTCAATTTTTCAAGAACAGCACGATCAATCCCACGTGCTTTTAATCGTCGCTCAAACCGAGCCCGTTTTGTATCAGATCCAATAACACCTATATATCCAAAACGGTTTTCAGCTAAAACCGCATGGGTAATTTCCAAATCAATCCCATGATCATGCGTCATCACTAAATGAAATGTATCATTTGGTGCAGCATATGCCATATCTTCTTGATTTTCCACAACCTTAGTATCTATATCATTTGGACAGTCAGTCCCAAACATATTGAGGCGATTATCTATCCAAGTGACTTTAAATGGCAAATTCACCAACATGGAAACAAGCGCATGGGCCACATGACCAGCGCCGTATAAATAAAGGGGGATTCGGAAATCTTCCACTCTTTCCAGAAAATACCCTTCCTCTGCCATTAATTCAGTTGGTTCTGATATATCCCCTGCTGCACCCCTAACTTTCGCTGGCAACAAATTTTCGACATTTTCTAAAGCAGAGTTATAAACTTGTCTCGTCTGTTCGCCAGACAAGGAGGCAACAGTCACCATACCTTCAGATACTTGCTGCACCCAATGATCAGTCGCATTGACAGTTTCAAAAAGCAGGGAAGCCACACCACCGCAACATTGCCCAAGTGCAGGGCCAAGTGGATAATCTTGATAGAGGGTTGCATTATCACCATCATTTAAAAGATCGCGAGCTTGATCAATCGCTTTAAATTCTAAATTGCCCCCGCCAATAGTACCTTTGAAGCCATGATTGGATACAATCATATGCGCACCTGCTTCACGCGGAGTAGAGCCACGAATAAGAGCAACAGTTACCAGCACAACTTTGTCATGCTGCTGTAATTCTTCTCTTAATTCGTTAAGCCAGTGTTTCACGATTACTCCCCTATCATGTTGGCTTTAAAATTTACGACTTGGCGGCTTTCTTCGTGCGATCAACCGCCATCAATACACGTTCTGCCGTCGCCGGTGCATCCAGTGCAGGATAGACTTCATAGTCAGTTACACTGGCAATTGCATCTGAAATCGCATGGAATGCAGAAATTCCCAGAACCAATGGCGGCTCCCCAACCGCTTTTGATCGATAAATGGTTTCTTCTGCATTTTTTCCCTTTTCCCAAAGAGATATACGCATATCTTCTGCACGATCGCTGCAAGCAGGAATCTTGTATGTACTTGGCGCATGCGTGCGTAAACGACCAGTTTGATCCCACCAAAGCTCTTCTGTGGTGAGCCAACCTGCCCCTTGCACATAAGCCCCTTCCACCTGACCAAGATCGATGGTCGGATTTAAGGACTTACCAACGTCATGCAAAATATCTACGCGAGTGATTTTATTTTCACCAGTTAACGTATCAACTAATACTTCGGTAACCGCAGCCCCGTAAGAGAAATAAAAGAAAGGACGACCCTTGCAATTTTCACGATCATAGTGAATTTTCGGTGTGGCATAATAGCCTGTCGAACTTAGGGAAATTCGATTGAGGTAAGCTTGCTTAACCAAATCAGTGAAGGCTATTTCTTCTGATCCCACGCGTACGCGATTTGGCAACCATTCGACATCTTCGACAGATGCCTGAAATTGCGTTGCAGCAAAATCCGTTAAACGTTGTTTGATCGTACGCGCCGCGGCCTGAGCCGCCATCCCATTCATATCAGACCCACTGGAAGCAGCGGTTGCCGATGTATTTGGTACTTTACTCGTGTCTGTCGCAGTGATTTTCACACGCTCAATATCGATTTGAAATTCTTCGGCGACAACTTGTGCCACCTTGGTGAACAGGCCTTGGCCCATTTCAATACCACCGTGATTTAACTTCACACTGCCATCTGTATAGATATGTACCAAAGCACCAGCTTGATTAAGGAAGGTGGTGGTAAAAGAGATACCGAATTTAACAGGGGTCATAGCAATTCCTTTTTTCAAGACTTTGCTATGTTTGTTAAATTCACGAATTTCAGCACGGCGTTTTTGATAGTCGGAGCTTTCTTCCAATTCCTCAAAAATCTCGTGAATAACGTTATCTTCCACCGTCATATGATATGGTGTGACATTGTTATCATCCACGCCATAGAAATTCTTTTGTCGAACTTCCAATGGGTCCTTATCTAACTTCGCCGCGATTTCATCGATAATACGTTCGATTAAGAAAACCCCTTGCGGTCCACCAAAGCCTCGGAACGCAGTATTAGACACTGTATTGGTTTTACAGCGATAGGATTCCACTTTGATATTTGGAAGCCAATATACATTATCACAATGGAACATAGCACGATCGGCAATAGCATCCGTCAAATCACTGGAATATCCAGCACGACATGCATGCAACATGCTAACACCTTCAATCAGACCATCATCATTGAAGCCCACTTCATATTCGAAATGGAAGTCATGACGTTTCCCAGTCATAACCATATCATCATCACGATCAAGACGCAGTTTTGCCGCACGTCCCGTTGCTTTTGCCACTAAAGCAGAAACAGAGGCCATTAACGCTGGCTGGGATTCCTTACCGCCGAAGCCACCACCTAGACGGCGTGTCTCAATTGTGACGGCATGGTCCGGCACGGCCAGAGCTTTTGCCACATTATGCTGAACCTCGGATGGATGCTGGGTCGAAGAATATACCTTAACCTCATCATCTTCGCCTGGGATAGACATGGCAATCATACCTTCAAGGTAGAATTGTTCTTGTCCACCAAGCTCGACAGAGTTCTTGATCACATGTTTGGCAGTTGCAATCCTTCCATCTGCATCACCTCGTGCCATCACATGCGGATCAGAAACATAGGATCCTTTTTCCATCGCATCTGCAATTGTGAGAATAGCGGGTAACTCTTCATATTCAATCACCGCTTTTTTGGCTGCGGCACGCGCAAGATCAATCGTATCCGCCGCGACAGCAAAGATTGGCTGACCAATAAACTCAACCTTTCCTTCCGCAAAAATCGGATCATCGCCTTTAACAGGACTATAATCATTAATACCCGGGATGTCTTCGACTGTCAGAACGCAGGCGACACCTTCAGAGGCGCGCATTTCTGATAAATCCATAGATTTAATCTTAGCATGGGCGACCGTGCTCATCCCCATATAGATATGCAACATGCCATGCGGCTCAGGAATATCATCTACATAGACAGCCTGACCATTCACATGTTTATGACCACTATCATGCAATTTATTTTGATAAACGCCACCAGCAATTTTATCTTTGGTAATATCAGGAATTAACTTAGACATGCGCTAACTCCTTCTCACCAACCACACGCGTTTCTATTTGAGTATCGGTTGTTTCCAAGTAAAACTTCATCAATAAGTTTTTTGCTACCATCATGCGGTAATCAGCTGTCGCACGCATATCTGTCATTGGGGTATAATCCCCTTCCATCACCTGCATAGCTTTTTCGACATTTTCTTCGGACCAATTTTGACCGATCAAGGATGCTTCTGCCTGTTTCGCTCTTGCAGGTGTGCCCGCCATCCCACCAAAACAAATGCGGATGTCTTTCACAATTCCATCGTTCAGCTTTAATGCAAAGGCACCACAAGCTGCGGAGATATCTTGGTCAAATCGTTTAGAGATTTTATAAGAACGGAAGATTACATCTGAAGCGCGATTTGGTAATTTGATTGCTTTTACAAACTCACTCTCAAACCGATCCTGCTTACCATATTCAATGAAAAAATCCTGCAACGGCAATTCACGAATATCAGAACCTTTTTGTAACAAGACTTTTGCGTCTGCAGCAATAAGTGCTGGCGGTGTATCCCCAATCGGAGAGCCATTTGCCACATTACCACCAATCGTACCTGCATTACGAACTTGAGTTGATCCAATGCGACGGATTAATTCACCAAAATCCGGGTATTGTTCGGCAATCACTTGATGTGCTTCAGAATAAGTTATACCAGCACCAATGATCAGATTATCGCCATTATCTTTGATCTCACGAAGATCACGTACACGACCTAAGTAAATCACAGGCTCCAAGACACGTTGCATCTTTGTCACCCATAAACCCACATCTGTTGCCCCTGCAACCAAAGTTGCATTTGGATATTTTTTATATAGTTCAGCAAGTTCGTCTGAAGAAGCAGGCGCAAAGAAATGGCGTTCTCCGTCAGATACAGACATACCTTGATCTGAAGGGATAAGTTTTAGCAATGAGATCGCGTTTGCTTCCGCAGGCGTAAAGCCCTCCCCCTCAGTGCCATCATACATTTTTTGAGCAGCATCTATAATCGGTCCATATCCCGTGCAACGACATAAATTACCCGCCAGACAATCATTTACACGATTAACATTCGGTCGATTTTCATTCCGATAAAGCGCAAACAAAGACATTACGATACCGGGCGTGCAAAACCCGCATTGTGAAGCCGATGTGTCCACTATTGCCTGTTGTACGGGATGCAAAGAACCATCTGCTTGTAAGGCTTCTAAATCTTCAACAGTTAACAACCACTTACCATGTAGCATGGGCATAAACTGAATGCAGGCATTTAACGCCTTATATTCAAGGGAACCATCTGATCCCAATTCAGCAAGCACAACTGTACAGGCTCCGCAATCGCCTTCTGCACATCCTTCCTTGGTGCCCACAGCACCTTCTTCCTCACGCAACCAACGCAAGACAGAATATGTCGGGTCAATATCTGCAATTTCCCGTAATTCACCACGAAAAACAAATTGAAGCGATGTCAATTTTTTGCTCCCAAATCCTGCGACTAACCATCGCAATCCTGATTATTATATACCCTCTCTTTCATCGGAGGGCTTCTATATTACAACGGCGGCCTAGCTTCCACGATATGTAGAAAAACTATATGGCGACAATAATAACGGCACATGATAATGTTCCCCTGCCGCAGCAATGCCAAAACGGATAGGAATAATATCAAGAAATTTTGGTTCAGATGTATTCACACCCTTTGCATCAAGATAGTCACCCGCATGGAATACCAACTCGTAAACCCCTGCAGCAAATGTATCGCCTTCTAAAATCGGGCCATCGCATCGACCGTCATCATTCGTTACAACTTCACATAACTTTTCACGAGTATCATCATCAATTTTGAAAAGCTCAATCTTGATACCCTTCCCCGGGCATCCTAAAGCTGTATCCAAGACATGCGTAGTCAAACGACCCATTAAATCCACTCCTAATCTCAATAAATTCATAGTAGCATAAAACTCTATGAGTAGAATATTTTTGCTCCATGAGGTTCACACTGTACACAAATTATGTTTTTTTTGTAAACAATCAGCCTACATTATTTT
>NZ_SMMC01000150.1 GCF_009711445.1 Curvivirga aplysinae
CATTTTTCTATTTGCAGAAGCGATCATTAAATTGGAAAATTTGATGATCACTGTTGTACAGTTGATCAATAACGACTAAAAAATCTATAAACCTAAAAAAAAATGTTGCATAGTCGCAAACAGTCAAAATTATATAGAGAGCATATGCAAACATTGTCTGATTAATTTCAGAGCAACTGAATAATAAAAATAAGATACAGGGAAAGAAAAGGAGGAGCATCTTGCTTCAACTCATCGTTAATCGATGTTTACAAGGTCTTTTGACGCTTGTATTGGCATCGATCATTATCTTTGCAGCGACGGAGATCCTTCCCGGCGACGTAGCAGAAGCTATATTAGGGCAAAATCGAAATGACGCAGCAGCTTTGGAAGCTTTGCGTGAGGAACTTGGCCTTAATCGTCCGGCAATTGTCCGTTATTTCGATTGGTTTTTTGGCATTTTACAGGGTGATTTAGGTGTATCACTCTCTACAGATCGCCCAATTGCCGACATGATGTCTGGCCGCATTTGGAACACGGCACGGCTTGCAATCATGACAGCATGCGTTGCAATTCCACTTGCTTTAATTCTTGGCTTGATTTCCGCTATTCGCGCAGGCGGTGTTTTAGATAAAAGTCTTGCTGTGACCACATTGAGCTTGATTGCGGTACCTGAATTTTTCATTGGCTTAGGTTTAATGACCATTTTTGCTGTTGAGCTAAAATGGCTCGGCGCTAATGCAAATATCCGTCCATATTACGATTTTGGCAGAATTGTTCACGCAATGGCTTTGCCTGTCATGACTTTAGGTTTCGCGGTTCTGGCTCATATGTTACGCATGACACGCGCATCCGTGATTAATATCTTTACATCCCCTTACATTGAGATGGCGGTTTTAAAAGGCATTCCAAAACGTCGTATCGTTATGCGTCATGCATTGCCGAACGCACTTTCCCCTATTTTCGCCGTTATTGCGTTGAACCTAGCTTATATGGTGAGTGGCGTAATCATCGTAGAAACTATATTTGCTGTGCCTGGTCTTTCTCGCTTATTGATTGATGGAGTTGCGTTACGTGACATTCCATTAATTCAGGCATGTGCCATGTTATTCGGTGCGGTTTACATTGTCGTGAACTTACTCGCAGATATTTTTTCCATTATCTTTAATCCACGTTTGAGGTTCCCAAAATGAGTGATGTAGCAGATAAGCCGTCAGCCTCAAAAGGGTTGAAAAGCTTGCGTCTGACCCCGACAGCGTCAATCGCAGGTATCATTTTAATTTTCTGGATTTTGGTAGCATTTTTTGGACCAGCACTTGCGCCTTATGGAGAAGCCGAGATCATTGGTGAAAGCTTTGGCCCAATCGGCGGCGAAGGTATATTGGGCACGGATAAGCTGGGCCGTGATATCCTGACACGCCTATTATACGGAGTTAGAACCACCTTATTCCTTGCACTCATTACAACAGTCATTTCATTTGTTGTTGGTGTCGTTCTTGGTTTCTCTGCAGCAATTTTGCGGGGATGGTTCGACATCTGCATCAGTCGTTTAGTAGAAGCATTTATGGCTTTCCCATCCACAATGTTGGCATTGGTTGTTATTGGTGCGATGGGAACTTCCATCACAGTATTGATTATGACGGTTGGCCTTGTTCTTTCTATCGGCGTTTTCCGTGTATCCCGTGCGATCGGCATGGATATTTCTGTTATGGATTATGTTGAATCTGCCCGTGCCCGTGGTGAAGGGGTCTGGTGGATCATTACCCGTGAAGTTCTTCCAAATGCAATGCCCCCATTGATTGCGGAATTTGGTTTACGCTTCACTTTCTCCATCCTGTTCTTAAGTGGTCTAAGCTTCCTTGGCTTAGGTGTTCAAGAACCAGCAGCTGACTGGGGCTTGATGGTGCAGGAAAATATGGGCGGTATCTTCTTGGGATCTTCATCTGCATTGATCCCGGCAGCATGTATCGCGTCACTCACTATTTGCATGAACTTGATTGTGGATTGGTTCCAACAACGTCAGCAAGGTGAAACAGTGTTGGAGAAAATGGAATAATGACTGACGTATTATCAATTGAAGATCTCTGGGTTGAAGGCCGTCCACCTGGGGGTAAATATAAGCCAATCGTTAAAGGTGTTAGCTTTAACGTTAAAAAAGGCGAAGTCGTTGCACTGATCGGTGAGTCCGGCTCAGGAAAATCAACAATATCCCTAGCTTCCATGGGCTTTGCCCGTCCGGGCTGTCGCATTTCCGCTGGTACGATCAAAGTGAATGGCGAAAACGTGATGGATATGACCACTAAAGAGCGTCATAAACTTCGCGGCGAAAAAGTGGCTTATGTGGCACAATCTGCGGCGGCTTCTTTTAACCCAGCTATTAAAATCGGTGATCAAGTTATTGAAGCCCCTGTTTTTCATGGATTACAAACAGCTTCAGAAGCAACCGAAGTTGCCGTTGATCTATATAAGAAGCTGGATCTTCCAGATGCAGATCGTATCGGCGGGCGTTACCCGCACCAAGTGAGTGGCGGTCAGCTGCAACGCCTTATGGCGGCTATGGCTCTATCCTGCGGTCCCGATCTTTTGATTTTGGATGAACCGACAACTGCGCTGGATGTAACAACCCAGATTGAAGTTCTAAAAGCCTTCAAGGATATCATTCGTGAACAAAACACAGCGGCGATTTATGTCACCCATGATTTAGCGGTTGTCGCACAGGTAGCTGATCGCATTCTGGTGTTGAATGGTGGCGAAGTTCAAGAATTGGGGGATACGGATCAAATCGTCCATAACCCAGCTCATGAATATACCAAAACACTTATGAACGCAGTGCGTCCAGCGCCAAACCAACTGGAATTAGACCATAAAACCGGAGATGATGATCCAGCGCCAATTCTTACGGCATCCAACATTACAGCTGGTTATGGCTCTGGTCCGTCAAAGAAAACTATTTTACGCGATGTAACTGTTGACGTGCCCGAAGGATCCGTAGTTGGCGTGATCGGTGAATCCGGATGTGGTAAATCCACGCTGGCTCGTGTCATTGCTGGCCTCACCCCACAATGGGAAGGTGAAGTCACCATTACTGGTCACAAAGCAAATCCACGCGTTGAAAAACGCGACAAGGAAACATTACGTGATTGTCAGATTGTCTTCCAAATGGCGGACACGGCCTTAAATCCGCGTCAGCGCATCTCTGATTTGCTGGGACGTCCTTTACAATTCTATCATGGGCTGAAAGGCAAAGAGAAAGCAGATCGTGTTGCAGAACTTTTAGAACTTGTTGAACTACCTGCTGCTTTTGCAAGCCGTTTTCCAGGGGAATTATCCGGTGGTCAAAAACAACGCGTTAATTTAGCCCGTTCTTTGGCGGCCAACCCCAAATTGGTTCTTTGTGATGAAGTAACATCGGCACTTGATACTGTTGTCGCAGCTTCCGTGATTGACCTATTACAGGATCTAAAGGAACGTTTAGGGCTGTCCTATATGTTCATTAGTCATGATTTATCAACTGTCGCATCTTTCGCAGATCACATCGTGGTTCTATATGCAGGGCGCGTGGTGGAAAAGGGTTTATCTTCACAGGTATTCCAACCACCATATCACCCTTATACGCAACTCCTACTAAACTCTGTGCCAGAGATGCGTCAAGGTTGGCTGGAAGAGGTCGCAACAACTGACGAAGCCAAGGCTGCAAGCGCAGGCTCTGTTGAGCTCCGTGAGGTTGGTTGTCCTTTCTCAAACCGATGTGCCAAGGCGATTAAAGGTGTATGTGAAACGAAAACACCTCCGCTTCGCAAGATTGAAACGGGTCATGAAATCGCCTGTCATCTTGAGACAGATGTCTTACCAAAGTAAAAATTCAGGGCGGCTTTTTAGTCGCCCTTTTCTTTTCTAACAGTTCGCAAAACCGCTAATCTTGTCGCATATACGTCTTGTTCTAAATTTCTTTTCACCATATACATAACTCAAATTATGACAAAGTTATGCAAGTTCACATGTATGAGTTTTAAGAAATGCAAAGACGTTTACCACCCTTAAATTGGTTGCGCGCCTTCGAAGCTGCGGCACGCCATCTAAGTTTCACCCATGCTGCTGAAGAATTAGGTCTTACACAAGCCGCCATTAGTAAGCAGGTAAAAAGCCTTGAGTTACACTTGAAGGAACAGCTATTCGAACGAAAACCACGAAGCCTCGTCTTAACGCAGGCTGGTAACGCTTACTTGCCAAAAGTACGTGAAGCTTTTGATCGTTTGGCCGCGGGTACTGTGGAAGTCTTTGGACGTCGAAGCGGAGAACTTTTGACCATTCGTGTTTCAGTCGGCTTTTCTACCTATTGGCTGGCATCTCGCCTTCATCGATTTTATCAACGCCATCCAGATATTCCATTACGAATTGTAAGTTCTGTCTGGTCTGAGGATTGGGAAGACCATGTAGATTTCGAAGTCAAATACGGTACAGGCCGTTGGAGCGGTTATAACGTCCACTTACTATGTAAGGAAAGCCTATTCCCTGTTTGTAGCCCTAAACTATTGGAAGGTCCGAATGCCATTCGTGATCCAGAAGATTTGGTAAACCACTCCTTGCTTCATGTGATTGGATATGAAGAAGGCTGGGCGAATTGGTTAACCGCAGCAGGTTATTCCAAACTAGAAGTTGGTCGTGGCCAGCAATATGATACTTCTGTATTGGTGTTTGAAGTCGCCGCATCTGGATATGGTGTGGCATTAGGACGTCGCTCCATGGCCCATCCATTGATTGAATCCGGACGATTGGTTAAACCTTTCGATATCGATATTGATGGCAACGAAGCCTTCTATCTACTAGAAACACAAGATCGGGCACCACATGCCCATGCAGAAGCTTTCAGGGATTGGATCTTGGAAGAAGTTTCTGCCAGCGACTGGTCACTCACAACTAAGCCATAACTAATATGTAGTCATGGGGTGTAAATTCCTCGTTTGAATCTTATCCTATCTTTTGTGAGAAAAGCTTTAGAAAGTTTAATCATAAAAGATAGGAATAGGCCCTATGGCAAAAATTTCTCTCAGCCCTCGCATTCGTAAATCACCTTACTTCGAAGCAACCGAACGTCATGGCGCCGCGGCTTATAGCGTCTACAATAAAATGTATCTACCCGTTGGGTATGGGGATGCTGAAAAAGAATTTAATGCCCTCTGTAATGGGGTCACTCTATGGGATGTCGCGGTACAACGGATTGTCGAAATATCCGGTCCCGACGCCCTAAAATTCACCAATATGCTGACCCCACGTGATCTAACAAAATGCAAAGTCGGTCAGTGCAAATATGTTCTTATTACTGATCAATATGGCGGCATTTTGAATGATCCTGTCCTTCTTCGTATCGCCGAAGATAAGTTTTGGCTCTCTCGCGGAGATAGCGATATTTTAATGTGGGCTAAAGGTGTCGCCGTCAATAGTGGCTTAAACGTTAAAATCGGTGAACCGGATGTGGCCGCCATGCAAATTCAGGGACCAAAATCTTTAGATGTTGTAAAATCCTTATTCGGACAAGCTGCTGAAGACCTCAAATATTATGACTTTATGGAAAGTCAAATTGCAGGAAATGATGTTATTCTTGCCCGCACTGGATGGAGTGCAGAGCGCGGTTATGAAGTATACTTGCGTGGCACCAATGAAGGTGTGAAAGTTTGGGATACAATTATGGAAGCGGGCCAACCATTTGGTATGATTCCATCTGTCCCCAATCGTATTCGTCGCATCGAAGCCGGTATTTTAGATTATTCTGTCGATATGGATGAAAGCAACAATCCATTTGAGATTGGTTTAGACCGCCTTGTTCATCTAGATGGTGATGACTTCATCGGTAAAGAAGCACTCACCAAAATCAAAACTGAAGGCGTAAAACAAAAACTTGTCGGCCTAAATGTTGAAGCCCCCCCTCTCGCCTATAACGAATATAAATGGCCTGCTCAAACAGAAGATGGTACTTCTATCGGCGCCTTAACATCCGTGGTTTGGTCCCCTCGTCTATCTGCCAACATTGGTATGGCCATGGTAGATATCGCCTATACAGATTTGGGAACAGAGTTTATCATCGAAACCGTTGAGGGACCGCGCAAAGCAATAGTGGTGGAAAAGCCATTTGTTGATCCAAATAAAAAACTCGCGCGGGCATAAAACAACAGGGATAATCGGGGAGGTATTATGATCCAACATATCGGGCAATTACTGCCACGCCATGCGAAATATCGACCTAACCATCAGGCCTTATGGACTGAGGGGAATAACTATACCTTTCAAGAATTTCATCTTGAAGTGAACAAGGTTGGTCATGCCTTATGTAGGGCAGGATTAAGAAAGGGAGATCATTTTGCGACAATCCTTCCCAATGGTTTTGCTTTAATGGCGCTTTATTGGGCAGCAGCAGAAACCGGTACCGTTATTGTCCCGATGAGCCCATTACTACAAGCTGAAGGCTTGAAGTCATTGATCAATGATTCAGATAGTAAAATGATTTTTGCAGATGCTAGTTTTGCCTCAACCTTATCTCAAATCTTACCTGAACTGGACAAGATAGATCAATCAAACTGCATATTATGTGATGATGATATCAATAGCTTTAATTCTTGGAACAATTTCATCTCAGAAAGTTCTGATGCCGCGTTACCTGATATCAATCTGACGTCATCTGACATTTTCAATATTATGTATTCAAGCGGGACAACAGGCCTTCCCAAAGGGATCATCCATACGCATGAGGTGCGGGCAAACTATTGTACTGGCTTTGCAAGCTGCTTACGCATATCGCCAGAAAGCGTGATTTTACATACAGGTTCCATCGTCTTTAATGGTGCTATGATTGATTTGATGCCATGGATGTATTTGGGGGCACGATACATTCTACATACTGCTTTTGATGTGGATGCAATGCTATCAACCATCGAGGAAGAAAAAGTCACACATGTGGTAATGGTGCCTGCCCAGATTATAGCTATTTTGACGCATCCCAATTTTGATCCAGAAAAGATGAAATCTTTAGAGATGATACTTTCGGTCGGCGCGCCTCTTCTAATGGATTACAAAGAGAAACTAAATGAAGTACTTCCAAATCGATTTTATGAACTCTACGGCCTGACAGAAGGCTTTGCGACTGTATTGGATTGCACAGTATCCATGCAGAAAACAGGATCAGTTGGCACGCCACCTCCCTTTTATGAGATGAAGATTCTACGTCCCGATGGATCGGAATGCGATATTGATGAGCCGGGTGAGATTGTTGGCCGCAGCCCAGTCATGTCCCCAGGTTACTACAAGCGCCCGGAATTAACGAAAGAAACTTTCCGAGATGGTTGGATATATACAGGCGACGTTGGGAAAGTTGATAAAGATGGTTATCTTTATCTGGTCGATCGGATCAAGGATATGATCATTTCCGGTGGTGTAAATATTTATCCAAAAGATATCGAAGAACTCATTATCCAACATCCCAAAGTCACAGATGTTTCCGTTTTTGGCGTCGAAGATGATCGTTGGGGTGAAAAACCAATTGCTGCCATCACTTGTTCAAATATCGATGAATTTAATAAACAGGAATTAATTAATTGGACCAATGAAAGGGTTGCTGCGAAGTTCCAGCGCATACATGACATTTATCTTCTCAACGAGTTTCCAAGGAATGTAGCAGGAAAAACCCTAAAGCGGGAAATCAAAGAAAACTATCTTAAAGAAGCAGGTATATGATGAAAAAACTTGAAGGTAAAGTCGCCCTTGTCAGCGGATCTGGTCGTGGTATTGGGCGCGAAATCGCCCTCAAACTCGCGTCAGAAGGCGCGTCAATTGTCGTCAACGACTTAGATAAAGAACCTGCAGAAGAAACCATTTCATTAATTAAAAAGATGGGATCAAATGCTGTCTCATCTATTGGCGATGTAACCGATAAAGCATTTCCAAAGAAATTTGTCGATACCGCCATCAATGAATTGGGCGGTCTGGATATCATCGTAAATAACGCCGGTTACACATGGGATAATGTCATCCATAAAATGTCTGATGATCAATTTGACGCAGTCATGGATGTGCATGTGGGTGCGCCGTTTCGTATCTTGCGTGAAGCCTCCAATTTTATCCGCGATGTGGCAAAAGCTGAAATTGAGAAAGATGGTGTCGCAAGATGCAGAAAAATCGTAAATATTTCATCTATCTCAGGGCTTTATGGTATTGCCGGCCAAGTTAATTATAGCGCTGCTAAATCCGCGCTTGTCGGAATGACCCGTACATTATGTAAAGAATGGGGGCGTTATAATGTAACTGTGAATTGTGTTGCTTTTGGCCTCATTCAAACCCGTATGACACAAGCCTTAAATTCCTCAGAAGCAGAAACTGTTATGGTTGGGGACAAAGAATTAAAGGCAGGCATGCAACCTGAAATGATCGATATGATTACCAAGATGACCCCACTTGGTCGTCCGGGCAGTCCTGAAGATGCAGCCAATGCTGTTTATCTATATTGTGCACCAGAGTCTGATTTTATCAGTGGACAGGTGACCGTTGCCGCTGGTGGTCTTATTATTTAGTGGCATGCACGATTATTTCACGCTGACTGGGATCAAAAGGACGTTGATCCCAGTCCCCATACCATTCCAAACCCCTAAACCCTGTATCCTCTAGCATCTGTTTCATCTTTTGCTGGGGTAAAAAGCGTAAATTGTTGTCATCACGATATTCTCTACCATCCGGAAATTTGAAATAAGTGGCAAATGTGATCAATTCACCTTTTTCCTCAATAATATCATGCCAGTAAGTTACATCGCCCACATCTGGCACTGAAACAGTTTCACGGGTTTCATCCGGTGTCCATCTATCCCAACTTCTATATTCAATATTTCTATTTTCAAAAGCCAGCATCCCGCCACTCTTGAGATGTGCATACAGATTATCGAAGACGGAAAAAATCTCATCATCTGTCAGAAATACTTGAAACACATGCCCTGTCATCACAATTAGATCAAACTGATTGGGCAGATTAAAGGAACTCCCTGTTTCTTGATGCCAGTTTACCAAATCACTATCGGGTCGATTATTCGCAACTTTCAACATGCCAAAAGCAGGTTCAATTCCTTCCACTTTATGACCTAACTTTGCCAGTTCCACCGCCAACCAACCGGTACCACACCCTACATCCAAAACATGTAATTTTCTATCACTTTGTGCTGAAATTTCAGTGGCTAATTTAACATAATACTGAATATCATGATCAGCTTCGTTAATAGGATCATAGATTTGCGCCAATTGGTAATCTGTATAGCTGTTCCCTTTTGTGATTTCTGTCAAAATGTTCGCTTTCCAAATAAATTTTACATATGAATTCTTTTGAATTCTGTACAAATAAAAAAATTATGCAATAATCATCTGATATTTCTTTTGATCTTTTACTTACGAATACTTGGGAAGGCTTCATCGTGACAGACGCGACAAAAACCACAGATCAAAATTCCGCTGTTGAACCTGAAACAGAAGATGTACGGTCTATCAAACATTTCCCTGTGGCAATGTTTGCAGGCTCACTTGGCATCTGCGGTCTTGCTTTAGCTTGGCGATTAGCGGCTGAAAGCTTTGGTCTCCCTATGATTATTTTCAAAATTCTAATGGGATTTGGGATTGGATATACAATTGCTGTTTCAGCGCTTTACATCACGAAAGCAATACGACACTGGAATCATATTCCAGCCGATATCAGCCATCCTGTACGCGGTAACTTTTTATCTGCTGCAGGCTTGGGCGTCATGTTGATTGCCTATGGCATACAATCCTATCTTCCTAACTTCGCTAGTATTCTTTGGTTGATTGCTGCACTATTTTCTATCTTTATGGCTATTGTTGTAATGAATAGCTGGATTAAATGTGAGCATAAGTCTGACCAAATCACCCCTGCCATCTTTATCCCTGCCGTTGGATTGATTATTGGCCCGATGACCGGGGCAGATATGGGGCATGATCTACTTTGCTGGATGATGTTAGGGGCCGGCGCATTTGGGTGGCTTGCCATTTTACCTGTTGTTTTAAACCGCCTATTCTTTCATGCATTCATGTCGCCTCCCTTACGCCCCTCCATGTTCGTCATGATTGCGCCTCCTGCCGTTGTTGCCTTGGCCTTAACACGTATGGATGGTGGTTATATGGATAATACAGCCCGCATGTTAACGGGGATGGCTTTGTTTACATTTTTCTACGTGGCTGCAGGTTGGCGCAAACAAATGGGCATTCCTTTTGGCTTGCCATGGTGGGGATATACCTTCCCGATGTCTGCTTTAACCAGTGCACTATTTTACTTTTATGAATCCAGCGGAGAATGGTTTGTAGGTATTTTAGCAATTATCTTCTTGGTATTAACCACAGCTATTACAACATTAGTAACGGTTAAGACCTTGATGGCATTTGCGAAAGGACATTTATTTCGGGCTCCGAAATTCTAACTTAAAATTCTTTCCACGATAGATAATTGATTCATAAGACTCTTTTTCAATCTAGCTATTCATCGCAAAGTCCACTTCACTTAAACCGCAGGAATCCTTGATTTTTGACTCTTTTTCCTCTATATTTATTGTAGAGTTGTATATCCACATGAATATTTCGTTCATTTGGTTACAGAGATTGGAAAGAAAATGGCTGATATTTCCGGTGTAAGTAATGCTTTTAACCCTGCAACTGCAGCGGCTGGCATTCGTAATCAGGAAGAAGATGATCGTAGTCTTTTAGAACAGTTACGTGAGGAACTTCGCGAAGAAGCCCGCGTTGCTGCACGTGAAGCTGCACAGAATGAAGCTAATGGTGCAACCAGTGGTGTTACAGCCCCTGATCCGTTAAATCGTTTTTCCATTGAGCGTTCCGTTCCTGGCGATAACCAAGAACGTCCGCGCGGTTTCCAACCGGAAGATACAGAAGATCGTGTTGAGTTAAGTGAACGCGCACGTGAGATTTTGGCCCAAGGCCGTGAAATTGAGAATGAACAAGATCGTCTGAATGCATTTACCAGTGAAGTTGTAGACGATACACGTGCAGTTAATGCCGAAAGAGATGCAAATGACGCTGATGAAGCAAGTCGTGCATTCGTGGCTGCAGACACAGAAGAAGATTCCTTACAACAAGAAGAAGTTGAAGCGGCTGAATCCGCTGAATTCGTAGCAGAAGTTAACGCGATTATTGCAGATACAGACCAATCTGCTAGTGACACTGCTGCTTTCGATGAGAGTAGTGAAGATAGTGCAACACAACTTGCCTCTGGCATTGAAGCTGATGCAACAGAAAATAGTCAAAATGCGATTGCTGATCAAATTGCGGAAAATGATGCAACTGTTGTCAATTTCCAAAGTGAGCAACAAGCAATTAATGCTGAAACCGTTGTAAATGAGAATGAGACAAATCAGGTTGCCGCCAATGAAAATGATACGACAGAAGTGAATGGTAATCTGGATCAAGCAACACAACCTCTTGGACAACGTGTACTCGGACAAATCGTTGATCAATTCGCTTAAATGATTTGACCCTCACCGATTCCTGTTTTAAACGCCTCACAAATTGAGGCGTTTTCTTTTGAAAGTATCTAGATGCAATCATCAGCCCTATTCCATGCAAAAGCTTTTTTGATTTTCGCAGGCCTTTTTGGATGCGAAGCAATATTATTTGGCGCATGGTCAAGTCACGGTTTATCTGGTCAAGAACAGGAATGGGCGGAGATAGCCATACGATACCAATCCCTTCACATTTTAGCGTTACTTATCCTTGGCCTCACTTTCCTTGTGACGCATAGATCCAATATTCAGTTGGGCCGCTTATTAAAGATATCAGGATATCTATGGCTTGTTGGCATCCTTCTTTTTTCTGGCAGTCTTTCAATTATGGCAGCTTTTAGCTTTACCAATCTAGGTTTTCTAACGCCAATTGGCGGAATAACTCTCGCATCTGGTTGGTTGGTTATCGCTATATCGGCTATTAAATTAAAATAAGAAGACCTCTTGCCCTGCATGGGGACGCAGCTTAAATTTAGAATAAATATTAGACATATAGGATCTAAGAAATGTCCAACTCAAAAAACGTAAAAATCGCCCCAAGCATTCTTTCTGCCGACTTCTCAAAATTAGGTGAAGAAATTGCTGCTATCGATAAGGCTGGGGCTGATTACATCCATGTCGATATCATGGATGGGCATTTCGTACCCAATATCACTTTTGGTGCACCAGTTGTAAAAGCAGTTCGTAAAACAACTAAAAAACCTTTTGATGTACATTTAATGATTTCACCCGTTGATTGCTATTTAGATGATTTTGCCAGTGCAGGTGCGGATATTTTAACAATCCATCCTGAAGCAGGACCGCATTGCCATAGAACAGTTCAGCATATTAAATCAATGGGCAAAAAGGCTGGTGTCGTTCTCAATCCCGGAACACATCCTGATACGGTTGATTACCTCATGGATATGATAGATTTAATTTTAGTGATGTCCGTAAATCCGGGCTTTGGTGGACAATCTTTCCTTGATAGCCAATTGCGTAAAATTGCAGATTTGCGCGACAAGATTAATAAATCCGGTCGTGAAATTGAATTAGAAGTCGATGGTGGTATTAATTTCGAAACCGCACCATTAGCGATCGATGCAGGTGCAACAGTTCTTGTTGCAGGTTCAGCTACTTTTAAAGGTGGATCGGATGCTTATGCCGACAATATTGCTCGCTTAAAGGGTATATATTGAAGGAAAAAGAAAGGCTGCAAAGTGACAGTTCAACTTCCAGTTCCTCCTAATTTTGGCTATCTCTTATATCGTGTTTATAAAATCGGCGGTATATATGGCTATCTATTGCGCAAGACTGAAGCTGCATATCCTACTTTTTCACCGACACATGGCCGAATGGGTGATCGCCAAAATGGTGTAAAAATTATCGCCGGTGGCTTTACAGATAACTTTCTCTCTGGCGATGCCAATCCTGACAAATGGCATAATTGGCAATGGATGAATGATCTCGCTGCTATCGCCACGCCAGAGGCACAGGATAAATCTACGGCCCTTCTCTTTCAATGGGTGAAAGAATTTGCCGATTTAAAAGACAAGAGAAAGCTAGCACCTGAAATCTGGAATAAATATAATCTTGCTCAAAGAGTATGTCATTTCATCTATGCTTGGCACCCCCTACTTTCATTGGGAAGAACCAATGACGAAGAGTTAGAAGAAATTAAAACCAGTTTTGCCCAGCAGCTTTTTCACCTTGCAAATTTATCTGCAAAATCAGATCTAAATTTTAAAGAAATATATACATTCAAAGCTCTTATTCTTGCATGTCTGACAGAATGTCTTGATGATAAACATCTCTCTTCTCTAGAAACCAAACTTTCAACCTTCATTGACTATCATCAGCTTCCAGATGGTGGCATTATAGATCGAAATCCAGAACATGCCGCTCTCTTGCTTGAGCATCTTTCTGATCTGCGTTCAGCATATGAAAATAGTCAACATCCACTTCCCGGCTTCATACAACAAGCATTAGATCGCACAGCTTCCTTTCTTTTGTATTTGAAATTTAGCGATGGGCGTCTCCCGCATTTTCAGGGTGCTGAAAACAAACCTGGCTTTAAACTTGATAAAATCCTTAAACGTTGCGGCTTCGACGGTGCGGCTGCATTATCTGCACCTCATAGTGGGTATGGAAAAGCGAATGCGGGACAGACTGAACTGATATTGGATTACGGGTTGCCTCCGATAAAGAAAGAAGCGCAATCTAACTATCACGCATCTATAGCTTCTTTTGAATTATATGTAGATCAGACACCTTTCATCATTAACTGTGGCGATGTCTCAACAACTGATAAAAATTGGTCTCTTGCTCAACGTAGCAGCTCTGCTCACTCGACAGCAATCATTGCCGATACGAATCAGACCGAGTTGAACTCACATGGTATAGGAAGACGGCTTCCATCAGTCTCTTATGACTTTCAGAACACAGAAGAAGGTAGCTTTCTTTCCGTATCCCATACTGGATATGAAAAGAATTTTGGATATCATCATAATCGTCAAATTTTCATATACGCAAATGGTAATGATATTCGGGGACATGATGAATTCTCGACATCCCAACAATCAGCACCTCAAAACTTCAAAATTCGATTTCATTTACATCCAAGTATACAAGTATCTTTGTTGCAAAATAAAACTGCAGCCTTATTGAAATTACCAACTGGTCAAGGTTGGCGCATGCGTACAGATGGGGCAGAATTAAATATCGAAGGTAGTTATTTTTGCGATCTTGGCTTACAACGCAATAGCAAACAAATTGTGCTATCCAATGTCTTAAAATCAGATAAGACCATTGTAAAATGGGCCTTCCAAGTTGAAGGTGATTGATGTCTTATTCCTTTTTCTCATCGATAATTCTTTGTTTTTTGATCTCTTGGATTGCAACAATACTTATCCGTAGATACTTGGTCCATAAAGCCATAATGGATCATCCAAATGAACGATCGAGCCATACCGTTCCTACACCGCGTGGGGGTGGGATTGTTGTGACAGGCATGACCCTTTTAACTTGGTGCTGGTTCGCATATGAAAGTCAAAACTGGCTTGCTTTCGTTCCGGCAATAGCCAGTTTAGGCTTGGCAATTATTTCTTGGCTAGATGATCTCATTGATTTATCGGCAGGAAGGCGCCTGTTACTGCAGCTAATAGCCGTATTTATTGGATATTACTGGATTGCAGAAACAGGTAGCGTTACTCAGGGATTATTACCAATTTGGGCCGAATGGGTTATCTTTAGTTTTTTCTGGGCCGGTTTTGTCAACTTTTACAATTTCATGGACGGAATCGATGGCATTAGTGGCGTTGAAACAATTGCGATTAGCTTAGGGTTGTTTTTAATTGCCAGTCAGTTAGGCGTTTTGTCAGAAATCTATATTGTCAGCATTTATATTGCGGCCATTGCCTTAGGTTTCTTGATGGTAAACTGGCACCCTGCTAAAATTTTCCTCGGAGATGTAGGCAGTATTCCTCTTGGCTATTTATTAGGGGCATTACTTTTACATCTAGCTGCTAAAGGATATTGGGTTTCTGCATTGATTCTTCCAGCATACTATTTATGTGATGCAGGTTTAACCCTTACGAAACGATTGTTAAAAAAAGAAAAAATTTGGCATGCACATAAGCAACATTTTTATCAACAAGCGACTCAAAAAGGGTTCAGCCATGCAAAGGTTTCATTGGCTATCGCTTGTGTGAATATACTTTTGGTAGGCGCAGCTTACTATGCGATATTTGAACCATTACATTCATTTATTTTTGCAGCTATTGTTGTGGCAAGTTTGCTACTATGGATGCGAAAAAAATGACACATTACCAGTTTCAGTTATTGCGGCTTGCGCCAATAAGTCAGGGCAAGTAAAACATCTCCTATGAAGCAATTGATCCTTTCAAATCGCGCCAGATTAGCGTTCTTGCATGATATAGCTATGACAGGCTTATCCGTACCTGCTGCCCTCGCACTGCGCATGGGGGATAGCATCATGTCAATTGCACAAGAAGAAATTCTCTTCGCATCTGTTATTATGATGTTAATTGCCGTGCCCGCTTATGCCAGTTTTGGCATGTATAAGGGTATTTGGAGATTTGCATCGTTAGAAGATATGATCACCGTAGGGAAAGCTGTCAGTATTGTTTCCCTGATTTTCTTGCTGATTATGTTCTTCGTATCCCGCCTGGAATGGCTACCTCGCTCTTTCCCAGTCATTAGCTGGCTATTATTACTCATCGTTTTGAGCGGATCACGTGCGGCTTATCGTATCCTGAGAGACAGAAAAACAGGTAATTTATTAAAAGCAAGTGCGCCGAATAGAATTGCAGTTTTATTAGTTGGCACAGGCCCAGAAACAGACCTATTCCTTCGGGAATTACGTAACGCTGAGGCACCGATCTACAATGCCGTTGGCTTACTGTCTTTTGACCGACGTCGTGTTGGTTTACATATTCAAAACACACCAATTATCGGTACACTCGAAGATTTGAATCAAGACCTGATCAGGTCTCTACAAATTCGACCCAGTAAAATCATCATTACGAAAGAAGATCCAAATTCTGAATCTTTGCGGAAGTTGGTGGAAGTCGCACAAGATCTCGGATTAACAGTTTCACGTTCGTCCCGTCTTTCTGAATTGAAAGAAGGTACAGAAGATCATGTAACAGAAAATATCCGCCCGATCGCAATTGAAGATTTACTTGGTCGTCCACAGGCTTCACTTGACCGTCCTGCGATGAAAGATTTGGTGCATGGTAAACGTGTTCTAGTTACTGGCGCCGGAGGTTCAATTGGCTCAGAACTGGTTCGACAAATTACAGCGCAAGGCCCTGCTGAAATCACCTTGTTAGATGCATCGGAATATCTTCTATATCTCATTGATCATGAAGTTGCTGCTTCGCATCCTGATATGCCCCGCCATACAGTCTTGGCTAATATTCGTGAAGAGGATCGTATCAATGATATCTTTTCTCGCCTAAAACCCGAACTTGTTTTCCATGCCGCAGCGTTGAAACATGTTCCAATGATCGAAGAAAACCCAATGGAAGGTATCCTCACCAATTTAGGAGGAAGCCGTCTTATTGCTGATGCCTGTAGAAAAGCAGGTGTATTATGTATGGTGCAAATTTCGACTGACAAAGCAGTTAACCCAACCAATGTGATGGGAGCTACAAAACGTCTCGCGGAATGTTATATTCAATCTCTTGATCCGATCTCACGCGCTGAGGACAGTACCAAATTTGTAGTAGTACGCTTTGGCAATGTTTTAGGTTCAAATGGCTCTGTTGTGCCGCTTTTCCAGAAACAACTTACTGAAGGTGGTCCACTCACAGTCACTCATCCTGAAGTGAATCGTTTCTTCATGACAATTCGCGAAGCAGTTGAATTAGTTCTGCAAGCATCTGTGCTTGGTGTCAAAGATGCAGAAGCAGCTGGAAAGATTTATGTCCTTGAGATGGGACAAGCCGTTAAAATTGCTGATCTTGCACGTCAAATAATCATTCTCGCGGGTAAACGCCCGGATATTGACATCGAGATCAAATATACGGGCCTACGTCCCGGCGAAAAACTGTATGAAGAAGTCTTACATGACGATGAGTCACAAATGCCAACTTCTGCTGATGGTATCTTACTTGCAGCCCCCCGTAGTTATGAATATAACGAGCTCTTAGGAGAGCTAGATGCAATTTTGAAAGCCGCTCAATCACGTGATCGCAAAGAAACATTGACTCGTTTACAAAAATTGATTCCCGAATATACCGGAGACCAAAATACGCTTAACAGCGATGAGCCGGAAACCAAACTAATCAACTCGGCTTAATTCCATGACAAAACCTAGGAGCTGATCCCAATGTCTGAGGAAACTCAAATCACACGCGCCCTGATCTCTGTATCTGACAAAGAGGGCCTTGTTGAATTCGCACAAGGACTTGCTAAACACAAAGTTCGAATCCTTTCCACAGGCGGTTCAGCCAAAATGTTACGAGATGCAGGTATTGCAGTAACAGATGTTTCGGACCATACAGGCTTCCCGGAAATTATGGACGGCCGCGTAAAAACTTTACATCCGACAATCCACGGTGGCATCTTGGCTGTTCGTGAAAATCAAAAACATCGCGTCGCGATGGAAAGTCATGGCATCGCACCAATTGACCTAGTCGTTGTGAACTTATACCCCTTTGTAGAGACAGTTGCATCGGGTGCCGATTATGATACCTGCATTGAAAACATTGATATTGGCGGCCCTGCAATGATTCGCGCTGCTGCGAAGAACCATAAAGATGTAACTATTGTCACTGATCCAGCCGAATATGCCTCCGTTCTTAAAGACATGGATGAGAATAACGGCGCAACAACAATTGAGCTTCGTAGTTTTTTAGCCCGTGAAGCTTATGCACGCACATCTTCTTATGATTCCGCTATCACCAACTGGCTTGCTGGTGAGCAAGGTGAGGCTTGGCCAAAACGGGTTACGGTTCCAGGGCGTCGACAACAAATATTACGTTATGGTGAGAACCCACATCAGGAAGCAGCCCTTTATCGCACAAGTCCTGAGCGCAAAGGCGTAACAACCGCTGAACAACTTCAAGGTAAAGAATTAAGCTTTAACAATTTAAATGATGCGGATGCGGCATTTGAGCTGGTCTCTGAATTTGATAAACCGGCTGTTGTTATTGTGAAACATGCAAATCCATGCGGTGTGGCTCAAGCTAATAGTTTGATTGATGCTTGGAAACCTGCTTTAGATTGTGATCCAACTTCAGCCTTCGGCGGTATTGTCGCTGTAAACAGAGAGTTAGATGCTGATTTAGCAAAAGAATTAACCGAGCTTTTCCTTGAAGTTGTTATTGCGCCTGCTATCACAGATGATGCTAAAGAAGTATTGGCGGACAAGAAAAACGTGCGCGTCTTAGTTACAGGTGGTATGCCAGACCCAGTTGACAAGTCGGTTACATGGCGCACCTTATCTGGCGGTTTGTTGGCACAATCCCGTGACAATGGTGTGATTACTCGTGATGACTGTAAGGTTGTAACAAAACGTGAGCCGACAGAGAAAGAATGGGAAGATATGCTATTTGCTTGGAAAGTCGCAAAACATGTGAAATCTAATGCAATTGTCTACACCCGTGATCAATCAACAGTTGGTATTGGTGCAGGCCAAATGAGCCGTATTGATTCCTCAAAAATTGCAGCAAGCAAATCTGCGGAACATAAAGGTACGGAAAATTCTGTTGTGGCTTCTGACGCTTTCTTCCCATTTGCTGATGGCTTAATCGCCGCCGTTGCCGCAGGTGCGACAGCGGCAATTCATCCCGGCGGTTCCATGCGCGATGAAGAAGTAATCAAAGCTGCTGATGAGGCAGGTATTGCGATGGTTTATACAGGTATGCGCCACTTTAAACATTAAACTGGCACAAACCGTCTCAAACACAAGCCGACCTCAATTCAGGTCGGCTTTTTTATTATTAAAATAGTTTCTCTAATCCCCATCCTGCTAGTGTCACGCCAAAGACAACCAACCAAGGCGGTAATTTCATTACCATCAAGGCAACAACAGCTAAAACAGCAAGTGTAATAGTTGGTATCTCTAAAGGAACAGAAATCAGGATTGGATCAATCAGTGCGGCTGCTATGATACCTACAACGGCAGCATTCACACCCATCAACATTTTTTGTACAGATAGATAAGGGTTTACCTTGGCCCAATATGGTAAGAGTGCAGGCACTAATAAAAATGATGGCAAAAAGATGACCAGCAAGCAAATAACCGCCCCTGTGACACCATTATAGCTCCCCCCTAATACCGTTCCCAAATAAGCCGCAAAAGTAAACAATGGCCCAGGTACAGCTTGAGCAGCTCCATATCCCGCCATAAAGCTTTCTTTTCCTACCCAACCTTGTTCCACCACACTATTTTCCAACAAAGGTAAAACCACATGGCCGCCGCCAAAAACAAGGGAACCTGCACGATAAAAACTCTCAATAATCTTCAAGAGTTCATTGTCATAAACAGTGAGCATAATTGGTAACCCAATCAGTAAAACAAAAAAAGTAACCGCCAAAATATTCGCTAATCCAAATGAAATACTGGTTTTAAGATAATTTGGATGGGGATGAATAGCAGCAGGTTTAAAGAATAGATACCCTATGCCACCTCCAATAATCAGCACTAAAATCTGATGCAACGGGGATGGCATATATATGAGAAATATGGCGCCAACCAAAGCCAATATAGTACGAGATATATCGGGGCATAAGCTTCGCCACATACCAACCACCGCTTGTGTGACAACAGCAAGGGTTACAACTTTCAAACCGGTCAAAATACCTGCAGGAATATGATCGCTATATTCCAACAGCCCAAAGCCAAAAATCATCAGAACCAAG